>NZ_JAPDKO010000002.1:0-153438 GCF_030398685.1 Apilactobacillus sp. EABW-1NA | reverse complement strand
GAAGTTCTTTCAGATAAATAGTGTGGTGGCGATAGCTAGAAGGATACACCTGTTCCCATGCCGAACACAGAAGTTAAGCTTCTAAACGCCGATAGTAGTTGAGGGATCGCCCTCTGCAAGGGTAGGACGTTGCCGCGCGTTATTCCGAATTAGCTCAGTTGGTAGAGCACCTGACTGTTAATCAGGTTGTCGTCAGTTCGAGTCTGACATTCGGAGTTATAACTGGTCTTGGAGAGTTGTCCGAGTTGGCCGAAGGAGCATCATTGGAAATGATGTAAACGGGTGAATGCCTGTTTCAAGGGTTCGAATCCCTTACTCTCCGTATACCTTATAGTTATGACCCGTTGGTCAAGTGGTTTAAGACACTGCCCTTTCACGGCAGTAACATGGGTTCGAATCCCGTACGGGTCATTTATATTTGGAGGATTAGCTCAGTTGGGAGAGCATCTGCCTTACAAGCAGGAGGTCACAGGTTCGAGCCCTGTATCCTCCATTCCAAATATATTGGACTGGTTCGTTGGTCTAGTTGGTTTAGGACGCCTGCCTGTCACGCAGGAGGTCACGAGTTCGAGTCTCGTACGAACCGTTGTTGTCATTGACAACATAATTGAATATTTATCTATAGCAAAACATAAATGGTATGGCTCGGTAGCTCAGTTGGTAGAGCAACGGATTGAAGCTCCGTGTGTCGGCAGTTCGATTCTGTCCCGCGCCATTTATGGAGGGGTAGCGAAGTCTGGCTAAACGCGGCGGACTGTAAATCCGCTCCTTCGGGTTCGGTGGTTCGAATCCACTCCCCTCCACCATAGGGATATAGTATAATGGTAGTACAACGGTCTCCAAAACCGTTGGTGCGGGTTCAACTCCTGCTATCCCTGTTAATGTTGCTATGGCGGTAGTGGTGAAGTGGTTAACACATCGGATTGTGGTTCCGACACGCGTGGGTTCGATTCCCACCTACCGCCCTTTTTAATTGGGCTATAGCCAAGTGGTAAGGCACTGGACTTTGACTCCATTATGCGCTGGTTCGAATCCAGCTAGCCCAGTTGAATTCGAACTAAAATGGCGGTATAGCCAAGTGGTAAGGCAGAGGTCTGCAAAACCTTTATCATCGGTTCAAATCCGATTACCGCCTTTGGCTTCATTTTAATATTATGCCGGAGTGGCGGAATTGGCAGACGCGCTGGACTCAAAATCCAGTGATCGCAAGATCGTGTGGGTTCGAACCCCACCTCCGGTACTAATTAAAAAAAGACTATCCGAGAGGGTAGTCTTTTTTTGTATTTGTGATTACTTTAAAAAATATTAAAGTTATGATATTATTTTAAGAGTTATAAGCGTATTCCCGATAGGATTCACCTTGATAGTGAAGATGCCTTGTAACCAAATTAATAGGGGGAATCATTAAAATGCAAGAAAGACATTTATTTACATCAGAATCTGTTTCAGAAGGACATCCAGATAAAATTGCTGATCAAATCAGTGATGCTATTCTAGATGAAATGTTAAAACAAGATCCTGATTCCAGAGTTGCTTGTGAATGTTCAGTAACTACTGGTTTAGTATTAGTTTTTGGTGAAATTACTACCAAAGCATACGTTAACATTCAAAAAATTGTTAGAGAAACTATCAAAGAAATTGGTTACGACAATGACCAATATGGTTTCGATGGTAATACTTGTGCAGTATTAGTAGCCATTGATGAACAATCACCTGATATTGCTCAAGGTGTTGATGATTCTCTAGAAACTCGTGACAGTAGTGAAGATGCTCTAGATAAGATTGGGGCAGGTGACCAAGGTTTAATGTTTGGTTACGCTGTTGATGAAACACCTGAACTAATGCCACTTCCAATTTCTCTAAGTCACAAATTAATGAGAAAAATTGCTGACTTAAGAAAAGATGGTACAATTCCATATTTAAGACCTGATGCAAAGGCCGAAGTAACTGTTGAATACGATGACAACAACAAGCCAGTTGCTGTTGAAACTGTTGTTTTAAGTACTCAACATGATTCAGATGTTACTTTAGAACAAATTAGAAAAGATGTTATCGAACAAGTAATCAAGGCTGTTATTCCAGCTGAATTACTAAATGACAACACTAAATTCTTCATTAATCCTACTGGACGTTTCGTAATTGGTGGACCTCAAGGTGACGCTGGTTTAACTGGTAGAAAGATTATTGTTGATACTTACGGTGGAGCTGCTCACCACGGTGGTGGTGCATTCTCTGGTAAGGATGCTACTAAAGTTGATAGATCAGCAAGTTATGCTGCTAGATACATTGCTAAGAACATCGTTGCTGCTAAGTTAGCTACTCGTATTGAAGTACAAGTTGCTTACGCTATTGGTGTTGCAAAACCTGTTTCAATTTCTGTAAATACTTTTGGTACTGCTACTGTTTCAGAAAATGACCTAATTAAAGCAATTAGAGAAATTTTTGACTTGAGACCAGCTGGTATCATTAAGATGTTGGACCTAAAGCGTCCTATTTACAAGAAAACAGCCGCTTACGGCCACTTTGGTAGAACTGATGTTGATTTACCTTGGGAACACACTGACAAGGTTGAAGAACTACAAAATTTCTTTAAATAATATATCTTAAAACGATAAAGACGATTTATTTGTAGAAAATTACTTATAAATCGTTTTTATTTTGATGGAGGAACAATGAGTATTAATACGCAAAAGAACAATGTTTTATTAGTTACCATATCATTGTTTATCGCTACATTTATGAGTGCTGTTGAGGGAACGATTGTATCAACTGCGATGCCCACAATTGTAGGGGATTTACATGGTGTTTCAATTATGAACTGGGTGTTCTCAGTTTACCTACTTACCAATGCGATATCGACACCAATCTATGGAAAATTATCAGATCAATTTGGTAGAAAGAAGATATTTATCTTTGGGATTGTTATCTTCTTAATCGGATCAATTTTCTCTGGAATGTCTAATTCAATGACAACATTGATAATTTGGCGAGCTATTCAAGGGGTCGGTGCTGGTGTAATTATGCCATTATCCTACACGATTGTTGCTGACATTTATTCAGATGAGAATAGGGGGAAAATCTTAGGATTAAATGGTGCTATTTGGGGAATTGCATCCATTATGGCGCCTTTAATCGGTGGATTTTTAGTTGATAGCCTTAGTTGGCACTGGGTTTTCTTTTTAAACTTACCACTAGGAATCATTGCTTTAATTATTTTTATCATGAGTTTTCATGAAAAACACATCGTGGTTAAACAATCAATTGATTATCTAGGAATGGTTTATCTATCACTGTTATTACTATCATTGATGTACATCATCCAATTGATTAGTGATTTAGAAAATAACTGGCAACCAATCTCATATTGTATTTTCTTCTCAATATTATTGTTAATCTTATTCGTAAGAAAAGAACATTGTGCTGAAAATCCAATCATTCCAATGAAGTTATTGAAAAACAGAACATTTGTTATTCAAAACATCATTGCCTTTCTAATCAGTGGTTTCTTGATGGGACTAGAAGTTTATCTTCCAGTTTGGACACAAGGGATTTTCGGTTATCCAGCAACACTTTCTGGACTAGCTATCACACCAACTTCAATCCTTTGGATCTTTGGTGCATTTGTATCAGGATGGTTATTATCGAGAATGAAGGCATTCTACGCAACAATGTTTGGTTTGTTCTTTATTTTAGTTGCTGCCATTTGGGTGGTATTACTTCCATTTACCGTTTCATTTGCTTGGTTCTTCGCAATCGCTGCAATTTGTGGAATTGGTTTTGGAATCACCATTACCAATGGAACAGTGATTTCACAAAATAGTGTTGAAAAATCAGACGTTGGTGTTGCAACATCATTCAATACATTATGTAGAATCTTTGGTCAAACATTGATTGTGGCTGTTTTAGGTATCGTGATGAATAGACAATTAACCATTGGAATTCTTCATACTGATGGTGCCAAAATGGATATGATTAATAAAATTGTTAACGTTAAAACTGCTCATTTAGTTCCAGCTAAGTTAATGGAACCATTAAGAAACGTGATTTACGATTCATTACACAAAGTATTTTGGGTATGTTTGTTTATCGTTATCTTTGCGGTAATTGTAAACTTATATGATCGTATTTTAGCTAAAAAGTAAAGAAAAAAATTCCAACTTTAATTAGTTGGAATTTTTTTGTATTGCCAATAGGATAGGTGGGCAATGAACCTGATTAATGAATTGATATTGCATGACTGAAAATGTTTTTTGGTCTAAACTTTGAGCATATTGAATTACGGCATCCTTTTCTTGTGGACCACCATCGTGTCCATAGTATAGAACTAAGACGACAATGCCATTTACTTCTAGTTTGTCCAGACATGCCTTAATTGCTGTCAGGGTAGTGTCCGGTTTTGTGATGATATCCTTATTGCTTCCCGGTAGATATCCAAGGTTAAAGATGGCGGCATTAATTGATCCATCGACTAGTTTTTCAATATTTTCATGACCGGTATTAAAAAGTGTGACGTTACTACTTAAATTTTTGTCATCTAATCTTTGTTTGGTGTAGTTAATTGCTTCAGTTTGCACATCGAACCCATAAACTTTACCATTTTCACCGACTAACTGTGACAGAAACTCAGTATCATTTCCTTTTCCAACGGTTGCATCAACGACAGTGTCGCCGTTTTGCACCAATTGAGATAAAAGGGTATGACTGTATCTAACTGATGGTTGAATTTTCATTATTTAATTACTCCTTGATTAATAACTATCAATAATTCTAACACATTTGATAATTGTCCTTGATTTTAATTCTGTAGACTGGTATATTTAAAATAATTAAATTACCGAATAGAAATTGTTGATACGAGGTAGTAAATTGGCGTTGCTTTTCAGAAACTAAATGGCTGCTGTGAATTTAGACCAATGCTAATTGAACTAGTCGTAGAGATCTTGACTGAATCTCAGTAGGTTAAGACGTTTTCCGCGTTAAGGACTTGAGATGTATCTGTACTTTATAGATAAACTTAGGTGGTACCGCGGAATTTTCGTCCTATAGGCTTTATAGCTTATAGGACTTTTTTATTCGATAACTGATTAAAGGAGGAATTTTTTATGGCTTATAATCACAAAGATGTTGAAAAGAAATGGCAAAAATATTGGGAAACCAATGAAACTTTTAAAACAACAAATGATGAAAACAAAGAAAATTACTATGCTCTAGATATGTTCCCATATCCTTCTGGTCAAGGACTTCACGTAGGACATCCTGAAGGATACACTGCGACTGATATCATGGCTAGATTTAAGAGAATGCAAGGAAAGAACGTATTACATCCAATTGGATTTGATGCATTCGGTTTACCTGCAGAACAATACGCATTGAAGACAGGTAACCATCCTGGTTCATTTACTCAAAAGAACATCGAACACTTTAGAGAACAAATTAAGTCATTAGGTTTCTCATACGACTGGGACAGAGAAGTTGATACTACTGATCCTAAGTACTACAAGTGGACTCAATGGATTTTCGAACAATTATACAAAAAAGGTTTAGCTTACGAAGACGAAATCGAAGTTAACTGGGCTCCAGACTTTATGGGTGGAACCGTTGTTGCTAACGAAGAAGTTATCGATGGTAAGACTGAACGTGGTGGATACCCAGTATACCGTGTCCCAATGAAACAATGGGTATTAAAGATTACCGCTTACGCTGATCGTTTAATCGATGACTTAGACGACTTAGACTGGCCAGAAAGCATTAAAGAAATGCAAAGAAACTGGATCGGTCGTTCAAAGGGTGCTAGCGTATTTTTTGGTGTTAAAGATCATGATGAAAAGATTGAAGTTTTCACAACTAGACCAGATACATTATTCGGTGCTGGATACATTGTGTTAGCACCTGATCATGATTTAGTAGACAAGATTGCTACTGACGACAAGAAAGAAGCAATTGAAGCTTACCGTAAGGAAGTTGCTACTAAGTCTGATTTAGAACGTACTGATTTAAACAAAGACAAGTCTGGTGTATTTACCGGAGCTTACGGAATTAACCCAGTTAATGGTGAACAAATTCCAATTTGGATTGGTGACTACGTTCTTTCATCATACGGAACTGGTGCAATTATGGCTGTTCCAGCACATGATGACCGTGATTATGAATTTGCCAAGAAATTTGACCTTCCTATCAAACCAGTTATCGAAGGTGGCGACATTGAAAAAGAAGCTTACACTGGTGACGGTGTTCACATTAACTCAGACTTCTTAGATGGTATGAACAAAAAAGATGCCATTGACGCTATCGTAAAATGGTTGGAAGATAATAAATCAGGTCATGCAAAGACTAACTACCGTTTAAGAGACTGGATCTTCTCACGTCAAAGATACTGGGGTGAACCAATCCCAGTTATTCATTGGGAAGACGGTGAAACTGGTTTAGTACCAGAAGATGAACTTCCATTGGTATTACCTGAAACTGATAACATTGAACCATCAGGTACTGGTGAATCTCCATTAGCTAACATCGATGAATGGGTAAATGTTGTTGATGAAAATGGTCGTAAGGGTAAACGTGAAACTAACACCATGCCACAATGGGCTGGTAGTTCATGGTATTACTTAAGATACATTGATCCACACAATGATAAGATGATTGCTGACCCTGAATTATTAAAGAAATGGTTACCAGTTGACCTATACATTGGTGGTGCAGAACATGCCGTTCTTCACTTACTATATGCCCGTTTCTGGCACAAAGTTCTTTACGATTTAGGTGTTGTTCCTACCAAGGAACCATTCCACAAGTTAGTTAACCAAGGAATGATTTTAGGTACTAACCACGAAAAGATGTCTAAATCAAAGGGTAACGTTGTTAACCCTGACGATATCGTTGAAGAATACGGTGCAGATACATTGAGATTATACGAAATGTTCATGGGACCATTAACTGAATCAAAACCATGGAGTACTGAAGGTATTAATGGTGCCAACAGATGGGTTAACCGTGTTTGGAGATTAATGATTGATGATGAAGAAAGACTTCGTGACCGTATCACTACTGTAAATGACCATAAATTAGATAAGATTTACAACCAAACTGTTAAGAAGGTAACTGATGACTACGAAAACCTTCGTTTCAATGTTGCAATTTCAAGCATGATGGTATTTGTAAACGAATGCTACAAGCAAGATAGTTTATTCCTAGACTACATGGAAGGATTCGTGAAGTTAGTTTCACCAATCATTCCACACATGGCTGAAGAACTATGGAGCAAGTTTGGTCATGACGACAGCATTACTTATGCTAAATGGCCAGAATATGATGAAAGCAAACTAGTTGATGATGAAGTACAAATCGTAGTTCAAGTTAACGGTAAGGTTAGAGCTCATATTAAGGTTGCCGCTGATGCATCTAAGGATGACACTCAAGAAGCAGCTATGAGTGATGACAAAATTAAGGCAGATATTGAAGGAAAGACAGTTAGAAAGGTAATTGTTGTTCCTGGTAAGATTGTAAATATCGTTGCTAACTAAAGAAAAAGAGTGATAATTTAACGATTATCACTCTTTTTTTGTGTCTAATAGTGGTATGATGTTGATTACGAGTAAAATATTGATTAAAATGAACAAGTTAGAGAAATTTGAAAGTGGGAATGCGATATGCATGAACAAGATAAAAATATGAAAGATAATTTAGCTCAGGATAAGATGATTGAGGGATCCGCATGGATGACTGCGGGAAGCATCTTATCAAGAATATTAGGAGCAGTATACATAATTCCTTGGAGTATGATGCTTGGAACTTTGTATCTACAGGCAAATGCTTTATACGTTCAAGGATATAACGTTTATAGTTTGATTTTAATTATTTCAATTGCCGGAATCCCATCCGCAATTGCCAAACAGGTTGCTCATTATAATGCCTTAAATGAGTATGGTGTCAGTGTCAGGTTATACAAGCGAGGATTGTTATTATCATTAATCACAGGTATTGTTTGTGCATTAATCTTATATATCGGAGCCCCTGCATTTGATAACGGTAATCCTGATTTGATTCCGGTTATGAGATCATTATCATGGGCCGTATTAATCATTCCAACCATGAGTTTAACCCGTGGTTACTTCCAAGGTTTCCAAGATATGGCACCTTCAGCTATCTCACAATTCGCTGAACAACTATTCCGTGTTATTTACATGTTGGTAGCTGTGTTCTTCATCATTAAGATGTTACACGGTAATTGGGTAACTGCCGTTTCTCAATCTACCTTTGCTGCCTTCATTGGTTCAGTTGCAGGATTGTTAGTTTTAGGTTGGTATTATTTAAAACGCCGTCGTTACTACCGTTCATTGGTTAAGAACAGTAATAATGAAATTCATGTAAATGCCAATAAGTTATACGTTGAAATTATCCAACAAGCCGTACCATTTGTTATTTTAGGTGCTGGAATTTCAATCTTCCAACTAATTGATCAATTTACATTCTTTAAGATTATGCATGTTGCGACAAACGCATCTGATCAAGTGCTTAACCAGTTATATGCAATTTTTGCTGGTAACGCCAATAAACTAATTATGATTACCATCTCACTTGCTTCTGCAATGGCAATCACAGTTGTTCCTTTATTATCCGAAGCATATACAAAGGGTGATAAAAAGGAAATCAGCCACCAAATTTCAAGTGGTTTTGTATTATTCTCATTCGTAATGATTCCAGCAGCGTTAGGGATGACCGCTGTTGCTGGTCCTTTGAACCGTTTATTCTACGGAACTGGTAATGGTGCACTATCAGCTAACGTATTAGCGTTCTCATCCATTATTTCAATCTTCTTTGGATTGTTCACTGTAGTGACTGCAATGATGCAAGGAATTTCTCAAAACAAGGTTGCCGTAAGATACTTTATTTACGGAATCATTGCTAAGGTAGTATCACAATTCCCAATGGTATTCTTCTTCAAAGAATTTGGCCCTCTAATTTCTTCTGCAATTGGATTTATGGTTGTAAATGGATTGATTATTAATTCATTGGATCGTCAATTCAAGATTAGAAGTGATAAGATGCTAAACCAAATTAACTGGATCGTACTATTCTCACTTGTAACATATCTTGTTGCTTTAGCATCAGTATATGCTGGTAACATGATTGTTGGTTTATTGATGAATCCATTTACTCGTGTTGGTAGTTTCATCGTTGTTTCAATTTCAACTCTATTAGGTGGAGTGGTATACGTTTACCTTGCACTTAAGAGTAGAATCGCCGATACAGTTATTGGTGGTAAGGCAACATCAATCCGTAACAAATTGAACATTAAATAATAAATAAGACTGAAAGCATGGGTAATGAAGGTGAAAAATAAAGATATATTTACGCATCCATTAATCGCAATCCTTTTGGCAATAACCAGTGGTGGAATTGACGCCTATACCTTTATTGAACAGGGTGGGGTATTTGCTGGATTACAAACAGGAAACTCAATTTTATTTGGGATTAGTTTGGCCAATCATGATTTTGCTCAATCTTTGAAGTACATTTTCTCAATTATTTTCTTCGCACTAGGAATTGTGATTATCAAAGTAATGCAAAGAAAACTGGACTCCATCAATACACGAAAAGTGATAATTATGTTTTATGAAATTGTGGTTGTTATGATTGTTGGTCTACTAGTCAAAGATACTTCATCGGTTTTAATCGTTGGACTTTTATCGTTAGTATCAGCTGCCCAGTTGCAAGAGTTCAAACTGCTAAAGGGCAATCCTTTTAATCCATTAATGATGACCGGAAACATTAGCAAAATTGCTAATAATGCATATTTAGTATTGGTTGATCATGATAAAAAGGCCAAATCACTATTGGTTGATACCATCATGGTAATAACAAGTTTCATTTTAGGAACTTTCATCATGGGAATTGTCGATCATTATTTAAATGCTTATTCAGTATTAGTATTAATTATTCCATTATCATTGGTAATAATTTTTAACTTTATAAATCGCAAATAAAAAAAGACGGAATCGATTATGATTCTGTCTTTTTTTCGTTTGCTTTCATGAATTCAGGGATGTGTTCAATGATTTGGGTGGGAAGAACGACATATTGGTTCTCAGCTAAATTATCTGCGATTGCGCTGTGAGCATATACTGCAGATAAAACTGCATTAGTTGTATCTGAGAATTGTGCCACGAACCCGGCAACCATACCGGCTAAGGTATCACCCATACCACCTGTTGCTTGAGCAGGGGTACCACCAGGATTAGTCCAGATATCATCATTATAATATACCTTGGTATGGTGTGATTTAACAACAACCGTAGCGTTTAATTGTTTGACCGCTTTTTTATTATTTTCATCGGTTTGGTCATCTATTTTAATACCGGATAATCTTTGCCATTCCATTTGGTGTGGCGTGAAAATAAGTTTTGCATCTGGAAGGCTAAGATTATGGTTGGCAATAAGTGTAATGGCTGAACCATCAATGATTAATTTTTGTGTTGGTTGAATGTTATTGAAAACAGTTTTTAAGATTGTCAGACTGTTTTCATCAGTTCCTAGTCCTGGTCCGATTAATACAACATCGAATCCATTAATCATTGATTTGATACTATCTAAATCGTTAAAGTCTACAAACATTGCTTCAGGAATGTGAGTGTGAAGACTAGAAAGATTGACTTGATCAGTAAAAGTAGTTGTTAATCCTGCACCAGAATATACACAGGATTTAGAAGCCATGATAATAGCACCGCCAAAGTTATTTGTTCCACCAATAATACCAACTCGTCCAAAGGTACCTTTATGGCTATTATTTGGACGTTTAATAATGGTGTTATTAACGATGTCAGTTGAAATTTCTGTCATATTAATTCCTCCTAACGCTTTATATTCAGTATATCACTAAAAATTTGGTACTTCATTGATGTGTTTTTATAAGATTATGCTAAAATATATGGAAAGGTAAAGGAGGATTTCAAAATGATTAATTGGGATAAATTAGCTCAAGACTACAAAGAAGATTACCTAAAGGATTTAGCTGACTTAATTTCTATCGATAGTGAAAGAAATGATAACGAGGCTACTGATGAATTTCCTTTAGGACCTGGTCCAGCTAAAGCATTAGTAAAGTACTTAGAAATTGGTAAACGCGACGGTTTCACTGTCAAAAACTTAGATAACCTAGTTGGTTACATAGAATACGGTAGTGGCGATAAGACATTTGCTATTTTAGCCCATGCTGATGTTATGCCAGCCGGTGAAGGATGGGACAGCAATCCATTTGAAATGATGATCAAAGACGGTAAAGTATTTGGTCGTGGTGCCTCCGACGATAAGGGACCTGGTTTGGCTGCATACTATGGTCTAAAGATGATGAAGGACCAAGGAATTGAACCTAACTGCAAGATTCGATTCATTATTGGTACTGATGAAGAAAGTAACTGGACTGGAATGAAGCATTACTTCAAGTTAGAACCAGAACCTGATTTTGGATTCTCTCCAGATGCTCAATTCCCAGTCATTAATGGTGAAAAGGGTAATACAACATTTGAAACTACTTTCGGTACTGACCAAGAAGATTCAGCTGATTACTACTTAGCTAACTTCGATGCCGGTTTAAGAGAAAACATGGTTCCAAGGGACGCTTTTGCTGATGTTAAGACTGTATTTAAGGATCAAATGGCAGAAGAATTCTCAACATTTATGCAAGATCGTAAACTAGACGGTGGTTCTGAAATCACTGAAGATGGAATCAAGTTACATTTAATTGGTAAGTCAGCACACGGAATGGAACCAAGAAACGGTGTTAATGGTGGAACATTCCTAGCTAACTTCTTACGTGGCTATGATTTCTCTGGTGATGCTAAAAACTTCATTAAGTTTGTCGCAGAATTCCTACATGGTGATTCTCGAGCAAACAGAATCGGTGCTAACTACACTGATGAAATCATGGGTGACTTAACAATGAACGTTGGTATCTTAAAGTTCAACCCAACTGATGGTGGTTTCGTTAACACTAACTTTAGATATCCTAAGGGTATTAGTGTTGAAACCATTGGTGAACACCTAAGCCAAGCTGCTAAGGTAATGGATGGTACTGTTAAGAATACAGACGACATGGTTCCTCACTATGTTGATCCAAAAGACCCAATCGTAAACAAACTAATCAATGTTTACCGTGAACGTACTGGTAAGACTGAAGCTCAACCACAAGTAGTTGGTGGTGGTACTTACGGTCGTATGATGAAGAGAGGGGTAGCATTCGGTGCTGAATTCCCTTGGACTGTAAACACAATGCACCAAGCTAACGAATACCAAGTTGTAGATGACTTGATGTTAGCAATGGCAATTTATGGTCAATCAATCTTTGAATTAGGTACATTAGAGGATAACTAAATACAAAAAATCCCAAATCAATATGATTTGGGATTTTTTTATTATCTGATTTTTTTAAGTTCTTCATCAATCATGTCTAAAACAATGTCGACGTTAGCATCTTCTGATAGGTCGTATTTTTGAAGGTCAATCTTCATTTTAGGACTCTTATCATATTCTTCATACCATTGTTTGTATGCTGACCACATGTGATAGTAATATTCTTTTAACTTAGGATCGTTATCGAATTGTTCGTAGTCACGGCCGCGCATTTTAATTCTGTGTAGAATGGTTTCAAAATCGGTTTCAGCGTATACCATTAGGTCTGGAGCTTTTTTAGGAAGTTGATCTAATTCGCCCATCATTTTGTCCAATAATTCTAGGTAAATTTTCAATTCCATGTCTGAAATGTTACCTTCAGCATTATTTTGCTTTGTGAAAAGGGCATCTTCGTAGATTGATCTATCTAAGATGTTATTATCATCTGATAGCGCTTTTTTAATCATTGAAAAACGTTTGTTTAAAAAGTAAATTTGTAATAAGAATCCATATTGTTCAGGATTGTTATAGTACAAAGGCAAAACAGGATTTTCACCAACTGGTTCATAGAAGGCCTTAGTGCCTAAATGTTTTGCTATTTTACCGGTCAAAGTTGTCTTACCAACACCAATCATCCCTGCTGTAATTATCACCATATTAACTCCTCATTTTTTGAAATAGTAATAATATTTTATCATATTTTAAAACCGAACTTAATATCAAAAAGAAAAACCCAGGCATAAAAATACCTGGGTTTGTTGTTATTTGTTATTTTTTTGTTCTGAAAGTAAATCACGGATTTCACCTAATAGGATGTCAGTCTTGGTATCCTTAGGAGTAGTATCGCGTTTTGAAACTTTGTTGTAAGTTCTTACAATCAAGAATACAACGAAGGCAACAATCAAGAAGTTAATAACATCGTTAATGAAACTACCGACTCTGAAGTGAGCTGAACCCACTGAGAAGACGATTGATGATAAGTTCATTTGACCCATGAAAATTCCAATTAAAGGATTAATCAAGTTGGAAGTAAATGACTTAACGATGGTTGTGAATGCTGAACCAATGATTACACCAACGGCTAAGTCTAAGACATTACCTTTAGAGATGAATGCTTTGAATTCTTTAAACAAATTGCAAACCTCCTTTCACTATGTAACTATATTCAATACTAACATAAAAAATTATAAAGAATTGCTTAAATATGTATACTTAAGATATTTTTAGGAATATTATGAAACTACATAAGGGGTGATACGAGTGAATTATAGAAAAACAATTATTGCGACACTAAGTGCCTCTGTTTTATTGGGAACAGCATTTAACTACAACGTTGATGCTCAAGCTAAGAAAACAGTACATAAGGTCAAAATTCAGAAGAAGTCAAAAGCAAAATCTAGTTCAGCGACTTCCAACTTCGCGATTATTCTAAAAACTAGGAGTAATAGTAAACTAGAAAATTATGTTTTAACCAAGCATAAGAAGTTCTTATCTACCAAACAGTTTGCCAACCGTTATGGACAAACTAATAGAACTGTTGCTGCAATTCAAAAGTATTTCAAAAAGTATCATATTAAGACTACCAAGTACGCAGGTAACCTAGTTTTAAGAGGTTATGGTAGCAAGTCTAACATTCAAAAAGCGCTTAAGTATAAGCAAGTGAGAGTGAAGGTCAACGGTAAGTTTGTCTACCGTCCAAACCACGAACCAAAAATAAGAGGGAAGCTTCAAAAGCATGTTAATGGATTCATGGGATTAAGCAACTATGATCACGTCAATAGCAATGCTGCTAAGAAAACTAAGAGCAGTTCAATGAAGCGTAGCCCAAAGGACTTCATCAGTCGTTATGGTGTAACCTCACTAAAACAAGCCAAACTTGGTGCTAAACACGGTATTGGGATTATCTCATTTGGGGGCTTCAAGAATTCTGACATAACAAGCTTTTGGAAGAAGGTAGGGGTTCCTTCAAGCATTAAACGAGTTCACGTTTATAAGGATGCCTATGCCTCAATCAAGTCACAAAGTGATGAAACCACAATGGACATTCAACAAGCTGGTGCGATTGCTCCTAAGTCCAATATCAACGTTTATGTTTCTCAACCAACCATCTCTGGAATGGTAGAAAGCTTCGCTAAAGCAATCAGTTCCAACAAGTCCGACAGTTTATCATTAAGTTGGGGAATCAGTGAAGCTGAACTACAACAAATGATGAATGAAGGATTTATTTCTAAAAACTACAATTCAATTATGAATAGTTTGTTACTACAAGGTGCTGCACAAGGAATTAGTATTTTTAATTCAACCGGTGACAACGGTGCCTATGATGGTATTGAAGGTGGGGTAACTGGATTAACAGTTGAATCTCCTGCTTCTTCTCCATTCATTACAGCGGTTGGAGCAACCAGTGTTCCAATCAGTTATACTGTTAATGGTCACAAGGTTAAGATTGATAAGGAACGTGCATGGTCAAATGATTTCTTATATCCATACTTTAACCATTTGAAACTATATAATAGTGATCAAAATAGTTTCTTGAGCACTTACTTTGCTGGAACCGGTGGTGGTTTCAGTAAGTTCAACCAAACACCTGCATACCAAAGCAATGTTAGCGGTGTAAATAGTTACAACGCTGTTCAATACTGGAACATGGATAGTGGTTACGCCAAGCAATACGCAAAGCCAAGCCAAATATCGTCAACTGCATCTGGTAGAAACTTACCGGACATTGTTGCAAATGGTGATCCTCAAACTGGATACACTGTGTTATACAACAACCAATGGTTTACCGATGGTGGAACAAGTATCGTAGCCCCTCAAGTTGCTGCGGTAAATGCTTTGTTCGCTACTAGAGCAAAGCATCGTTTTGGACTATGGAATCCACAGTTATATGCACTTGCTAACAACGGCAACTCACCATTTAACACTTTAGATTCTGATAAAGACAATAGTAACTTGTACTACACTGGTCAACCTGGAAAGAAGTACAACCAAGCTACAGGTTTAGGAACCGTTAACTACGGTAAGTTATATCAATTAATGAAATAGAAAAAAGCCATCCTAATTAAGGATGACTTTTTTAGTTATTTATTAATCTAGTGGTTCGTTGATTCTTTCTAACATTTCCTTAGCAATTAAGGCATGTTTTGAATATTTCTTTAATTGATGGGTAGTGATTCTAGTAGCAGTCATTTTTTCAAATGCAGCACTGTAATCAATAGCGACAGTATCAGCTGGAATCTTAATTGGTTCTAAGATACGCTTTTTGAAAGCATCACAGGATTCTTGGTATGCATTTTGTAATCTTTCAACAGTTTCATCATAGCTGTGAGAGATTAAAGACTTTGCGAAACGAAAATCCTTACGACTGTACTTGTTACAAATGAACATTACTAAACCAATCATTTTATCTCTTTTTTGTTCTGCCATAATTTCATCTTCTTTCGATTAGATATCGTGTCTATGGTTTCATTATAGTATTAAAAATTTATTTTTCTCAAGAAAACAGATTATCTTTATAAATTCTTAATTATTAAACAAGATAAATGAAATTGATTCTTATAACTACTATAATTGTCACTACAAAGTGAATTCAGGAGGATTGAAATGCCAAATCAAGATTATATCGAGGTTCATAATGCTTTTCAAAACAACTTAAAGCACTTGGATATCAGCATCAAGAAACATGCGATTACGGTTTTCACGGGACTATCTGGTGCCGGGAAATCATCACTCGTTTTTGATACTATTGCAGCAAACTCTAGAAGAGAGTTAAACGAAACATTCCCTAGTTTCACACAACAATACCTACCAAAGTATGGAGCTCCACATGTAGGAAGAATCGATAATCTACCTGTTGCGATTGTCATTCAACAAAAGAAGGTCGGAAAAAATCCACGTTCAACACTTGCTACTTACACTGGAATCTATTCATTATTGAGATTACTATTCTCTAGAATTGGTAAACCTTGGGTTGGATACTCAGATACATTTTCATTTAACTTGCCTCAAGGGATGTGTGATAAGTGTCAGGGGCTAGGTTACATTGATCACATCAATCCAGATAAGGTGATTGATTACGATAAGTCATTAAATGAAGGGGCTATTACATTCGTTAGTTTTGGCCCTGGAACATGGCGTTGGAAACGTTATGCTTACACTGGCTTATTCGATAACGATAAGAAGATTAAAGACTATTCTGAAAAAGAATTAAATGATTTATTATACGCACCACAACATCATTTAACTGATGCGCCTAAGGAATGGAAAAAGTCCATTTTGTATGAAGGTGTCATTCCAAGAATTAAACGTTCAATCATTGAAAGTAAAGAGGGAGAACATCACAAGGAAGCCATTCAAGAAATCGTTAATAGAACGGCTTGTGATAAGTGTCATGGTACTAAGTTAAGACCAGAAGTTCTTACTTGTAAGATTAATGGCTATAACATTGCCGATGTTTTACAAATGGACTTAAACCACGTTATCGAATTTCTAGATTCAATTGATGAAAAACTAACAGTCGATTTGTTGAGAGAATTAACTACCAAGATTCAATCATTAATTGACTTGGGTCTAGGTTATTTAACATTGGACAGAAGTACTGACACATTATCTGGTGGGGAAACTCAAAGAATTAAGATTGCAAAGTACATGAATAGTTCATTGTCTGACATGGTTTACATCTTAGATGAACCAAGTGTTGGATTGCATCCAGCGGATATTAAACTAATCAGTCATGCGTTGAGAAAATTAAAGGATAAGGGCAACACGGTCCTAGTCGTTGAACATAACCCAGAATTGATTCCAATTGCCGACTACGTTGTTGAAATTGGGCCTAAACCAGGTAAAGATGGTGGAAAGATTATGTTCGATGGTAAGTATTCCGACTTACTTAAGAGTGACACCATCACCGGTAAGTTATTACAAGAACCATTGGTATTTAAGAAATCCAAGGATTTCAATGACACCTTGGATTTAAAGGATGTTAACATTCATAATCTAAAGCATGCCAATGTATCAATTCCATTAAACGCGCAAACCGTTATTTCAGGGGTTGCCGGATCCGGTAAAAGTTCATTAATCCAAGCAGTTAAGGACAAGTTAAAGACCGGCTACATTGATTTAACCCAAGATGCTGTTGGGGTAAACATTCGATCAACACCAGCTACTTATCTAAATATCTTAGACGATATTAGAAAGTTATTTGGGGATGATAACAATGTTTCACGACAACTATTTAGCTACAATGGAAAAGGTAAATGTCCGTTATGTAAGGGTCGTGGAGTTCAAATTACTAACATGGCATTCATGGATCCAGTTGTTCAAACTTGTGAAAAATGTCATGGAAAACGTTACAGTGACGAAGCACTACAATACAAACTAAATGGTTTAGACATTGCCGAAGTATTGAACTTATCAATTAAAGAAGCAATTAAGTTCTTCAGTGACGTTGCCGAAATTCACGACAAGTTAGTTAATATGCAAAAGGTTGGTTTGGATTACCTTTCACTTGGTCAATCACTTGATACATTATCAGGTGGGGAAGTTCAAAGATTAAAACTAGCATTACAACTAAACAAGACCGGTACTGTCTACTTGTTGGATGAACCAACTGCCGGATTGCATATGAAAGATGTATCAATTATGACTAATTTATTTGATGAATTAGTAGAAAAGGGTAACACCCTAATCATTGTTGAACATAATTTATCTGTAATTAGTAAGTCAGATTGGATGATTGACGTAGGTCCTAAGGCCGGTCGTTACGGTGGTGAAATCCTATATTCAGGAACACCAAAAGACGCTTTAAATGACGCTAAATCAGTCACAGGAAACGCGATGAAAGAGTACAATAATGCTCGTAAATAAAAGACGCTTAGCAGCGTCTTTTTGTTTTGTACAAATTTATGGCGATTTTTAGACGATTTCACTGGACAGAAGAATAGATATGATTATACTTAATAATATTAGTTTGTGTACTATATAAATTTGTATCATTGATTAAATTGCTATTTTTATGGCCTAAAATCTAAATATTTTGTTACAATAAAATAAGTACGATTAAAAAGTAACTAAAAATTATTAATACATTAAAAAAACAAAGGGGAATAAAACTTATGTGTGGATTTTGTGGATATGTAAATCATAAAGATGTGCCTAACGACACCATTGAAAAGATGGCTAATCGAATAAAGCATCGTGGCCCTGATGATGAAAAGTATTTCCAAGACGATAAGGTATCAATGGGATTCCGTCGTCTATCAATTATTGACTTAGCTCATGGTGGCCAACCACTATACAGCAAAGATAAGAAGAAAGTATTAACCTTTAACGGTGAAATTTACAACTATCAAGAAATTAGGGATGAATTAATTTCTGAAGGTTGGGAATTTGAAACTGATGTTGATTCAGAAGTTCTAATTCGTGGTTACGAAGCATGGGGTCCAAAACTATTGGACAAACTTCGTGGTATGTACGCATTTGTTATTTATGACAGTGCTAACAATGAAATCTTCGGTGCTCGTGATCATTTCGGAATCAAGCCACTATACTACTACGACGATGGCGACGCATTTATGTACGGTTCTGAATTAAAAGCATTCTTATCAAACCCTGCATTCAAGAAGGAATTAAACCTAAAACTTCTACCAATTCACTTAAGTTTTGAATTTATTCCATCAGCAGAAACAATGTTCAAGAACGTTTACAAAGTAATGCCTGGTACTTACTTCATTCACCACATTGATGAAAAGAAGACTGAAACACACAGATATTACAAGTTTAACTACGATCACATTGATGAATCACAAACAGTTGAAGAAGATGCCAAGAAGATTGAAGCAATCGTTAAGGACTCTGTAAAGGCTCACATGATTGCCGACGTTGAAGTTGGTAGTTTCCTATCAAGTGGTGTTGACTCAAGTTATGTTTTAAATGAAGCTTCAAAACTAAAACCAATTAAGTCATTCTCACTTGGATTCAACGATTCTAAGTTTAGTGAATTATCATGGTCAACTGACTTTGCTCAACAAATTGGTCAAAAGAACACACCAATCAAGATTACTGGTGATGACTACTTTGACTTCCTACCAACTATGATGTACTACATGGATGAACCACTTTCAAATCCATCAGCTATCCAATTGTTCTACTTAGCTCAAGGTACTAGTAAAGAAGTTAAGGTTGCTCTATCTGGTGAAGGTGCCGATGAATTCTTCGGTGGTTACAACACTTACCTAGAAGCGATTCCTTTTGAAAGATACCAAAAATATGTTCCTGGATTTATCCGTAGTGCATTAGCTAAGATGGCTACTAAGATGCCTCGTTTCCACGGTCGTCGTTTCTTAATTCGTGGTGCTCAACCATTGAGTGAAAGATATTACCGTGTTAACTACGTTTATAACTACGATGACAGAAACAAGTTATTAAAGGATCCATCATTGAACGTTGATTCAGGTGCATACTCAAAGTACATTTTTGATGAAGTAGCTGACAAAGACGAAATGACTCAAATGCAATACTTTGATATCAATGCATGGTTGCCATTTGATATTCTACAAAAGGCTGACCGTATGAGTATGGCTAACTCTCTTGAAGTTAGAACTCCATTGGTTGATAAGAAGGTTGCTGAATTTGCTGCAACTATGCCAATTAAGACTCGTATCAACAAAGAAGGTACTAAGATTTCACTTCGTAAGGCAGCTGAACGTGCATTACCTGACAAGGTTGCTATGAAGGAAAAACTTGGTTTCCCATCACCAATTGCATCATGGATCAGAGAACCTAAGTTCCATGAAAGAATTGTTAGAGCATTTACTTCTGACGTTGCTGAAAAGTTCTTTAACACTGATGAATTGTTAAGAATTCTAAAGGAACACGATGAAGGTAAATCAAGCATGCAAAAGATTATGACACCTTACCTATTTATTCTATGGTATGAAGTATACTTCCCAGAAGATACAAATGCTGATACTATTAACAAGGTACAACTACAAGCATAATTTTTAAATCTTGATATAAGGAAGTAAAAACAATGGCTCTTGGAATTGATGAAATAAAGACAATATTAACTGAACATGGACTAATACAAGAAATTGTATCAGGTGAGGATGTTTCATTTGATGAAGTAACTTACGATTCCAGAAATGTTAAACCAAATACATTGTTCTTTTGTAAAGGTAACTTCAAACCCGAATACCTAGCGATGGCTAAGGAAATGGGTGCGACTGGTTATGTTGCCGAACAAAAGTATGATGAAGGTAATGGCTTAACTCAAATCATTGTGAATAACGTGCAAAAGGCAATGTCTCTAGTAGGCGCTGCCTTTTACTGCTACCCTCAAAATGATTTGTTTGTTATTGCTTATACCGGGACTAAGGGGAAGACAACCTCTTCTTACTTTGCTAAGAGTATTTTAGATAACACTAATGACAACAAAACCGCATTGATTTCTACAATTGATACTGTTGTTGGAAATGAACCATCACAACGATTCAAGTCACATTTAACCACTCCTGAATCATTAGATATTTTTAACTACATGAGACAAGCAGTGGATAATGGAATGACTAGTCTAGTGATGGAAGTTTCATCACAAGCATACAAAAAGTTAAGAGTCTATGGACTTCATTTTGATGTAGGTATTTTCTTAAATATTTCACCAGATCATATTGGTCCAAACGAACATCCAACATTTGCTGACTATCTACATTGCAAGGAACAATTAATGGTTAATTCCACACATTGTATTATCGATGCGGACACAGATTACATGTTAGATGTCTATGAAGCAGCTAAAGCAACTACTGATCCAGATAAAATTTACCTATTCAGTAGAGATAAAAAAGAATTTAAAGACGTACAAATTGATTTCAATTTCTCAAGCATCTCAGACACAATCGACAGCAATGAAATTAGAGTAGTTGCTAATAGCCAAAAAGCTAAGAAGATGGATGTTGAAGATGACTACAAGATTGGTGTTGTTGGAGACTATAACGAAGCTAATGCAATGTCTGCAATTATCGCTTCTGCATTGGATAATGCTAGTGCAGACGACGCCAAAAAGGGATTGAAGGATGTATTTGTTCCAGGAAGAATGGAATCATACAAATCTAAGCACAACGGTACCATTTACGTTGATTATGCCCATAACTACGCCAGCATGCATGCACTATTAGGTTTCTTGAAGAGCAATAATCCTGATGGCAAGGTAATCGTGGTAGTAGGAAGTCCTGGTAATAAGGGATTAGATCGTAGAGAAGGTTTTGGAAAGGCTCTAACCGAAAGTGCAGATATCGCATTTTTAACTTCTGATGATCCAGCTTTTGAAGATCCAAAAGACATTATTAACGAAATTGATTCTTACATTAATCATGATAAAGTTGACGTTCATATTGAACTAGACAGAAAAATGGCTATTAAAAAGGCTATTCATGCCGGTGATAATAATGCTATGATAGTAGTTGCTGGTAAAGGAAGAGATCCTTACCAAAAAATCAACGGCGTAGATACTCCATACGAAACAGATCCCGTCGTGGTACAAAATGTTTTGAGAGGGATAGATAATGAGTAATTTAGAATCTAATTTTACAGTTGTTCTATTAGGTAGTGATTTCAATGCTTATGGAATGGCTCGTTCATTATACGAAAAATACAGAAAACCCGTGAAGGCATACGCTGAACAAGCACTTGCACCTACACGTTTTACAAAAATTGTTGATTTAACTTTGATTGATGGCTTTAGTGAAGATCCAAAATGGATTGAATCAATGAAAGATCTTAAGAAGGAATACGCATCACATGAAGAACCAGTTATCTTAATTGGCTGTGGTGATGGTTATGCTGAATTAATTTCAAAACATAAGGACGAACTAGAAGACGTTTTCGTTTGCCCATACGTTGATTATGACTTAATCAAGAAATTAAACAGTAAAGAAAACTTCTATAAGTTATGTGAAGAATATGATTTGCCATATCCAAAGACAAAGATTATTTCTAAGAAAGACTTTGAAAGTGATGAAAAGATTGAACAACCATTTGGTTACCCGGTCGCATTAAAACCTACCAACAGTGTTGAATGGTTAGATGTTCACTTTGAAGGAAGAAAAAAAGCATTCATTATTGAATCACAAGATGAATTTGAAGATATAATTGAAAAGATTTATACCAATGGATATACTTCTGATTTGATTCTTCAAGACTTTATCCCTGGTGATGACAGTAACATGCGTACTTTAAATGCTTACGTTGATAAGAATCACAAAGTTAAGATGATGTGTTTAGGTCATCCATTATTGGAAGATCCATCACCAGCAGCCATTGGTAACTATGTAGCTATCCTGCCAGAATATAACGAAAAGCTATATTCAATGGTTCAAGGATTCCTAGAAAAGATTAACTATGTTGGTTACGCTAACTTTGATATGAAATATGATACTCGAGACAATACTTTCAAATTATTTGAAATTAACTTGAGACAAGGTAGAAGTAGTTTCTTCGTTAGTTTAAATGGTTACAACTTAGCTGATTGGGTTGTTAGAGATTACGCATTTGATGACTTATCAGATAAGGAAACTGTATACGCTAACGAAAACAAAGACAATCGTTACCTTTGGTTAGGTGTTGGCGAACAAGTCTTCAAGAAATATGCTAAGGACAACGCAGACAAGGAATTCGCTCTTCAATTAATCAAGAAGGGCCAGTACGGTACTACTTTCTGGTATAACCGTGACAAGAGTTTTAAGCGTTGGTTATTAGACGTTTGGATTAAGCATAACTATGCTAAGAATTTCAAACGTTACTTTAGCGAAAAATAGGGATGATAAAATGAGACATTTCTTTTCAATTATTGGTGGAATGGGAACAGAAGCTACCGAAAGTTACATTCATTTATTGAATCAACGAACACCAGCTAGTAATGATCAGGAATATTTAAATTATATCCTTGTAAATCATGCGACTGTCCCAGACAGAACCAATTATATTTTAGACAATACTAAACCAAACCCATTGATTCCATTAAAGGAAGATATTAAACAACAATCACAATTAAATCCTGATTTCTTTGTGATTCCTTGTAATACTGCTCATTTCTTCTTTGATGAATTACAGTCAGCAACTAACGTGCCAATTTTGCATATGCCAAAAGAAGCCGTTTCTGAAATCAGTAATGTGTATCCTAATGCCAAACGAATTGGTTTGATTGCTACCAAGGGAACCATTTTTGACGGTATTTACGATACAGAAGTGCAAAACGCTGGTTATAAAATTGTAAAACCGACTGAGCATATTCAAGAAGAAACAATGGATTTGATATATAAATATGTCAAAGAACAAAATAAAGTTAACAGAGAACTATATCATCACATCTTAGATGAAATGAAAAACGAGATGGATTGTGACGTAATTATTTTGGGTTGCACAGAATTATCTGTGGCTGAAGAACGTGCTTCAGATCATAATTACCCAGTGATTGATGCTCAATCAGTCTTAGTTGACCGTTCAATTAAATTAGCTTTAAAAAATAGAGAAAAAGACATCGAATAATTCGATGTCTTTTTTATATTACATTATAGATGGTGATGCTAATCAAAGCGATGATGACAATGATTAGGCCAATCACATTGAAATTAATAAGATGATTTTGCTGTTTGTTTGTATAGTTTAATTCTGTTAGACCACCAAGTAGGACGGCTAGTACATCAGCAAATATTGCGGTGTAGAAACGATGATCCGAAACTCGAATGGTGATAACGATTTGCGTAATCAGTATTAATATATATATTACTCGACTAGCAATTAACCATTGGATGACTCTCTTAACAGAGACCCTGGTGATACCAATTATGGTTACTGCTATATAAATAAATAACATTATTAGTGTTAAGCTAGCCCACATAATATCTCCTCCTGATAGTTATTTTATCATAAATAATCATAATAAAACTTGAATTAAAATATTAGAGTGATAGAATAACTACAACATTAAAGGAGGTATGCTTTATGACAAGAAAAATTGGTATTATTGGAGACGGTAACGTTGGTGCAGCAGTTGCTCACCATATTGTCGTTTCAGGAATTGCAGATGATTTGGTCATGATTGATCACAACGATGCAAAGGTGAATTCAGATGCATTAGACTTTAGAGATGCAATGTCTAATCTTAAGTTCCATACAAACATTGAAGTTAATAACTACGCAAGTTTAGCTGATGCGGACGTTATTATTTCAGCGGTTGGCCACATGGAATTAATTAATGCTAATAAGGATAAACATGACCGTTTTGCAGAGCTAACAGCTAACGTTGAAGAAGTTAAAGATGTTGCAAAACAAATTAAAGAGTCAGGTTTCCATGGGATTATTATTGTAATTACTAATCCAAACGATGTCATTACCTCCTTATATCAACGCGAGACTGGTTTTGCCAAAGAACGTGTTATTGGAACAGGGACACTTCTAGATTCTGCTCGAATGAAGAGGGCAGTCGCAGCAAAACTTAACATTGATCCTCGTTCAGTGATTGGTTACAACCTGGGTGAACACGGTAATTCTCAATTTACTGCATGGTCAACAGTTCAAGTATTTGATAAGAGTATTTTCGACTACGCAGAAAAATATAATATTGATTTAGATGAGATCGATAATGATGCTCGTATGGGTGGATTTACGGTTCATAGTGGTAAGGGATACACTAACTTTGCTATTTCAGCATCGGCTGTTAAATTAGCTGAAATTGTTTTACAAGATGCTAAAACAGAATTAGCTGTATCAAATTACCGCGAAGAATACGGTACATACCTATCTTATCCAGCAATTGTTGGAAGAAATGGAATTGAAAAACAAATCGATTTAGATCTTCCTGAAAAGGAACAAAAACAACTTCAAGCTTCAGCAGATTATATTAATCAAAAAACTCGTGAAATTACTGATTAATCAGCAATTAGGAGATATTAATATTTTCTAAAAAAATACCTTGATATTAATAACGCGTTTTGATATTATCAATATCGCGTTATTTTTTATTAAGGAGGCAAAAAGATGGCTGAACCAAAAGAATTACAAATTGGCGACCACGTTTCTGCACCTAGATTCGGTTATTTAAAACATGACTTTGCTGGAACAATTGAAAAAGTATATGAAAATTCAGTAATGGTCTTTATCGATGAACACCATGAAGAAGATGGCATCGTCGTTAATGAATATAATAAGCGTGCGGTTGTTAGCAAGAAAGTTGCTAAACCATCAAAGAAAAAAACAGCTTAACAAACTTACCAAAAATTGTAACGTGTGATATAATAATTTTTGTATCTGCGGGTATAGTTTAGTGGTAAAATATGAGCTTCCCAAGCTCAGGTCGCGGGTCCGATTCCCGTTACCCGCTTTGTCGCGTAAACCGACAGATACTGTTCGATAATAAAAGACTAGTAGACATATTCCATTAACAAGCGACATCGGATTTGGTGAGAGCCGATGATTAGGGTATGTTGAATTCGCACTTTTTAGAATTATGATTAATTAAATAATAAAGCGGATATTTTATATCAAATAGAGTGGTACCGCGGGTTATTCCGTCTCTTACAATTATTAATATTGTAAGAGACTTTTTATATATTTATGGAGGTTTTGGATAATGGAAAACAAAGAATTAGTTGCTAATGCTCTTTCTCAAGCATTGGACAACGAACTATCCGTAGAAGACATTCTACCAAAAATTGAAAGACCTAAAGATTCAAAAATGGGTGATTTAGCTTTCCCTACATTTATTTTAGCTAAAAAGTTTAGAAAGGCACCTCAACAAATCGCTGCTGATGTAGTAGAAAAGATTGATCAAAGTTCATTTGACCATGTTGAAGCTGCTGGACCATACGTTAACTTTTTCCTAGACAAATCTAACTTTAGTGAAGACGTACTATCAGCTGTATTAGACCAAAATGAAAATTATGGTCAAAACGAAGATGGTAAGGGTGGTAACGTAACCATTGATATGTCTTCACCAAATATTGCAAAGCCTATTTCAATGGGTCACTTAAGATCTACTGTTATTGGTAATTCTGTTGCCGAAATCCTACGTAAAAATGGTTACAACCCAATTAAGGATAACCACTTGGGTGACTGGGGAACTCAATTTGGTAAGTTAATCACTGCATACCTAATGTGGGGTAACGAAGAAGACGTTAAAAAAGATCCTATCAATAACTTAGTTAAATACTACGTTAAGTTCCACAAAATTGATAAGGAACAACCTGAACTAGACGATGTTGCTAGAGATTGGTTCAGAAAACTTGAAAATGGTGATGAACAAGCAACTAAACTATGGAAATGGTTTAGAGAAGTATCACTTGAAGCCTTTGGTGAAATCTACGACAAGTTAGGTATTACTTTTGATACTTACAATGGTGAAGCTTTCTACAATGACAAGCTACAAGATGTTGTTGATTCACTACAAGAAAAGGGTCTATTAAGTAAGTCACAAGGTGCTACAATCGTTGATTTACAAAAATATGATTTAAACCCTGCATTAATCTTGAAGAGTGATGGTGCTTCACTATACATCACCAGAGATATTGCGACTGCAATTTACCGTGACCAAACTTATCATCCAGCTATGAACCTATACGTTGTTGGTTCAGAACAAACATACTATTTCAAGCAATTGAAGGCTGTATTAATGGAAATGGGTGTTCCTTCAGCTAAGAACTTACACCACATCCCATTTGGTCTAATTACTGTAAATGGTAAGAAACTATCAACTCGTTCAGGTCGTATCATCCTATTGGACGAAGTATTGAACGAATCAATCGCAATTGCTAAGAAGCAAATTGCTGAAAAGAACCCAGATCTTCCTAACAAGGAAGAAGTTGCTAAAGAAGTTGGTGTTGGTGCCATTGTATTTGGTGATTTGAAGAATGAAAAGATTAACAACATTGACTTTAACTTAGAAGATCAACTACGTTTTGAAGGTGAAACTGGACCATACGTACAATACGCTCGTGCACGTGCCGAAAGTATTTTACGTAAAGCCGGTGACATTGACTTCTCAAACGTTGACAAGAAGCTTAACGATGCAGAATCATGGAACGTTATTAAGTTACTAAATGACTTCCCAGCAAGAGTTAAGATGGCTTGTGATGAATTTGAACCTTCAGTTATCGCTAAGTACTCATTAAGACTTGCTAAGTCATTTAACAAGTACTACGCTCACACTAAGATTTTGGATGATGATGAACAAAGAGATGCTCGTTTAGCATTAGTTAAATCAGTATCAATCGTTCTTAAAGAATCACTAAGATTACTTGGTGTTAAGGCTCCAGACGAAATGTAATTAAAGAAAACAGGTTTAACAATTAGTTAAATCTGTTTTTTATTTTACCAATTAGAGTTGATTTGGGTTAAAATAGTATTAATATCATCATCAGTGAAGGAGTAATCATACTAGATGAAAAATGATAAAAAACCAAAAAGTGCTTTTAAAAAGATTTGGCACCGATACCAACTAACTCGTTGGATTATCGTCATGTTTTTATTACTATTTTTTGTAATGAGTGCTTATTGCACATTTGTTGCAAAGACCACGCATGTTCAAGACCTGCAATCATCTTTGGAACAATCTACCGTAATTTACGATGGTAATAATAAAAAAGCCGGTAAAATCTATTCACAAAAAGGAACATACGTTGGATTTAAGGATATTTCACCGAATATTCCAAACGCAATCCTATCAACTGAAGATAGAAACTTCTACAATGAACACGGTTTTTCTGTTAAGGGATTTGGCCGTGCGATGCTATTAATGGTCAAGAACAAGATTATGCGTCGTGACTACATTAGTGGTGGTGGAAGTACTCTTACTCAACAATTGGTAAAGAATGCATACTTAACCCAACAACAAACTTTCAGCAGAAAGTTAAAAGAACTATTCTTATCCATTCAAGTTGAAAATGTATACAGCAAGAATCAAATTTTAACTATGTACATGAATAACTCATACTTCGGAAATGGTGTCTATGGTGTTGAAGATGCATCAAGACGTTATTTTGGAATGGATGCTAAGGATTTACCCGTCCAAGATGCTGCTGTGATTGCAGGAATGCTAACTAATCCAAGTGCATACAATCCTGTTGATCACCCCAAGTTAGCATTGGATAGAAGAAACGTTGTTTTACAATTGATGGCTGATAACAATAAGATTAGTCAATCAGAAGCAAACAAGCTAAAGAAGACACCAATCCAAGTAAAGAATACCTACCAATACAAGGATGGTTATAAGTACCCATACTACTTCGATGCTGTGATTGACGAAGCGATTAATAAGTATGGATTGTCCGAATCAGACATCATGAACAGAGGATACAAGATTTATACAACGCTAAATCAAGATCAACAAAACAGTATGCAAGATGATTTTGATAACGATAGTAACTTCCCAAGCAACGCTTCTGATGGTACTAAGGTCCAAGCGGCTTCCATTGCGTTGAATCCAAGTACCGGTGGAGTTACTGCTGTGGTTGGTGGACGTGGTCAACACGTATTCCGTGGGTACAACCGTGCGACTCAAATTAAACGTCAACCAGGTTCAACCATTAAACCACTAGCTGTTTACACACCGGCTTTGGAAAACGGTTATAACTACAATGACATGCTTCAAAATAAGAAGACATCATATGGTTCTAACAAGTACACACCAGAAAACTACAACAACGTATATACAGGAACTGTTCCTATGTACACCGCGTTAGCGCAAAGTATGAATGCACCAGCTGTATGGTTGCTTCATAAGATTGGTGTCGACAAGGGTTATGAATCGGTTAAGTCATTTGGTCTACCTGTTCAAAAGAAGGACAAGAACCTTGCATTAGCCTTAGGTGGTCTATCTACGGGTGTATCACCACAACAAATGGCAGGAGCTTATACCGCGTTTGCAAATGAAGGTAACATGACTACACCTCATTACATTAGAAAGATTGTTGATTCTTCAGGAAATGTAATTGTTAATAATGAATCAGTAACTTCTAAGAAGGTAATGTCAAAAGATGTCGCTAATAAGATGACTAGTATGATGCTAGGTGTCTTCGATAACGGTACTGGGGCATCCGCTAAACCAAGTGGATACTCAATTGCCGGAAAAACTGGTAGTACTGAAGCCGATAACACCGGTGACTCAGATGCTACAAGAGATAAATGGATTATTGGATACACACCAAAAGTGGTTGTTGCTACCTGGGAAGGTTTTGATAATACCAACGCCGGGCATCACTTGGAAAACCTAAGTGGAACTGGGGTAGGACCATTGTTTAAGACCGAGTTGCAACAAATTTTACCAACTACTGGTAACAATAACTTTAGTGTTAAAGATGCCGCTTATATGGATTCACAAGAAAAGAAGGCTAACAGCTCTTCTGATTCTAGTTTCTGGGATAGTGTTTCTGACGGTGCCAACCAAGTATCAAAGAGTCTTGGAAAAGGTTGGGACAATTTAAAGAAGAACGCAAGTAATTGGTGGAATGATGCCAAGAAATTTGTTGGAGACTAAATTGACCAATTAATATAAAACGTCGTATCATTGTTATTAAGTGATACGACGTTTTTAGTTAAAGGAGTAGTTAAATTGAAATTTATTCATGCCGCTGATTTACATTTGGAGAGTCCGTTTAAGGGTTTGAAGAATGATGAAACTCCAAATGGATTATGGAAACAAATATATGATTCTACCTTTAAATCATTTGAAAGAATTGTAAATGATGCCATTGAATACGATGTTGATTTCGTATTGTTGGCCGGTGACTTGTTTGATCGAGACAATCAAACCCCTAAGACTTATGATTTCTTTCAGTCGCAAATGCAAAAGCTAAATGAACACAATATTGACGTATACATGATTTATGGAAATCATGATTATTTTGATATGCAAAAAGAATCAGTATCATTCCCTGACAACGTTCATGTCTTTGGTAACGAAGTTGAAACCAAAACATTTACTTTAGATGGTAAAAAAATAGCCATTACCGGTTTTAGTTATGCCAATAAATGGATTACAGACAAGAAAATTGACGAATATCCAGTGAAAAATGATGTAGACGTGCAAATAGGGATGCTACACGGTGGTTTGGAACAAACAGGGGATCATTATGCTCCATTCTCGTTAGAAGACCTTATAAGCAAGAAATATGACTATTGGGCATTAGGTCATATTCACAAACGTCAACAACTAAATGAAAACCCACTGGTATTTTATTCTGGTAATATTCAGGGAAGACATAAAAACGAACCAGACGATAAGGGATACCTATTAGTTGATGATGAAAGTGGAAAGTTGGAAGCACAATTCCACGCCACATCATTAATCGATTGGTTAACACTTGATTTAAGCATGGATTTTGTTGACGTTGAAAGTGCCAAAAATCATATCCTACAAGTTTTAATGGGTCATAAGTATGAAAATATGCAATTAATTAGTTTGAACCTCATCTTGAATAACCCAATTTCTGATGGTCAAAGACAGGACTTAGAATATCGAGTTACCAATGCGTTGAGTAAGGACTATGAACAATTAAATGCATGGATTTATGAAATTAACGTCAGATTGAGCGATGATCAAAAGATGTCATCAATTGACCAAGACATTTGGGATGAGGCACAGGAAAAGGTGTTCTCTGAAGATGAAATCAGTTCCGTTTCTAAATCATTACGTAAGTATGATTTTATTGCTCAACATTTGGATGAATCCAAAGAAGATTTGATGGAACAAACAAAAATGAAGCTGCTAGGTGGAAAGGAGGATACGTATGAAGATTAATAAGTTAGAAGTGCTAGGTTATGGAAAATGGCACGACGTATCCTTTGATTTTAATGATGACAACCTACAAATCATATTTGGTAACAATGAAGCAGGGAAAACAACTTTGCTTAGCCTGATTGAAGGAATTTTGTTTGGTTATGTCGATGGACGTGGAAGTGCATATGAACAATATATTCCACGAGACACTAAATCATATGGTGGTAAACTAACAATCACCACCGATGACAATCGTCACTTTATTCTAACTAGAATTTCCGGAACTCATGGTGGAGAATTATCAGTTTACGATATTGGTAATGATATGCAAACCTCAAATGAAATTCTAGAAAAGATTTTAGGTCCCATTGATCGAGATACCTTCGAACAACTATTTTATTTCGGAGATTTAGATATTAAGCAAATTTCTAAGTTGAGTAAAAATGAATTAGTTAGTCGCATTCAAAAGGTTGGGTTTGTTGGAAGTGACCAATGGTTAGAGCTAAGAGATAAGTTTGATAAAGAAGCAAAGGAATTATACGCGCCAACAGGTCGTAAGCCACCTTTGAATCAAAAGCTTAAAGAATACGATGATTTATTGGACAAGATTGCTGAAAGCAAGAATAGTTTAAATGACTACAACCAATTAATTAGTCAAAAGAATTCTTTAGAAGCATCCATGAATCAATCTAAGCAAAAGGTTAGTGAGTTAGAAAAGAAACTAACTCAGTTAAATCATTTCAAACAGGTTTGGCCAGTCTATCAACAACTTTCATCTTTAAAACAAGATAAATTTGAATTCAAAGATGGATTTGCTGATGACGATGTTAAAAAATTTAATGAATTAACCAACCACCTATTTTTAATCAATCAACAAATCGATAGTATCGAAAAATCCATTAACCAATTAAATGCCTCAATGAACAACGATGATGATTTGAAGAAGTTCAATGATTACAAGACTGAAATTGATAAACTGGTTCAATCATTCTCCAAGGTGAATGAACAAATCAATCAGTTAAGCGTTAACCAATCAATGATTAACGAGATTGATCGCCAAGATAGTCAACAGGTTGTTGCTAGCAGGGATGATATCGTTGAAATTGAAAGCATTAAACAACAACTTGCTGAAATTCAAACAAGAAAGCAAAAGCCATCTAATAGTTTTTCTATCATTGGTTTAATTGGTGTAGTTATTGGAATCGCAATGCTTACTGTACTACCGGGAGCATTAAAACTCGTTGGGATTATTGTGCTACTCTTGAGTGGTATTTATACCGGATCCGTTAAGTTTAAGAAAAATGAAGATAGTCATTCTAATCAAAAACTTGACGCATTAAATAGTCAATTAGTAGATTATGGTAATAAGTATTCCTTTAATGCTGAAAACGTTGATGATTGGTTATCAGAACAAAAGTACTTAGTTCGTAAGACTCAAGATAATAATCAAAAGGATAAGTATGAAGAAGAAATGAATCAACTAAATGAGGGTCTAAAAGCATACTTTGCTGAATGGCAACGAGTATATAGTGGCCTTAACATTAATGATTCATTTGATAATCAGCTTTCACAAATTCGTACTTATCTAAATAAGATGAATGAAGAAAATGCGATTAATTTACGAAACAATAATCAATTGCAAAACTATCTCCAACAAAAATCATCATTAATCGATAAACAAATCCAGTATAAGAAGGACTACTCTGAATTCTTAAATACTAGAAAAGTTGATAACGGTGATGAATTTAAAGAGATTGTGGAACAACAAAGAAATCATTCAATTAAAGCAGCCCAGTTACAAAATGTTAAGGATCAAATTACCGATGATGATATAAAGGCTTTAGATACTTTTAATGACGTAACTGAATTGGAGAATCAATTGAATGCAGCGGATGCAGAAATGACTACTGAAAAACAATCATTACTAGATGCATCCCAACAATTAGAAAGCTTAAACATTCAGTTGAAACATGTGATTGCTGATGGAACCTACAATGAACTAGTGCAAAAACAAAGTAATTTAGAAGCAGAAATTAATGAAATGGTTGATCAATGGATGAGCATGAAATTGGCTAATTCCTGGATTGATGAATCATTGAACATTGCGACTGCTGATAGAATTCCGTTATTCGAATCCAAGGCAAAGGAATTCTTTGCAATTCTGACCGATAATAGATACACGGGAATTACTTACTACAAGAGTAAGTTAAAGGTGACTAGGGATGATAAGGTTCAATTTGATGCTGGAGAACTATCCAGAGGGACAATTGAACAACTATATCTTGCGTTGATTCTGTCACTTTCTGTGGTATTCGGTAGAGACTATCGTTTGCCATTAATCATTGATGATGGACTAACTGAGTTCGATCAACAACGAACAGGTAATGCAATTAAGCTATTAGATAATATCAGCGAATCAATGCAGGTAATTTATGTTACTTGTGATTCTGATATCTTAAAACTAGTAGATGACAAGGCAGTACTAAATTTAAATGAATACTAAAAAAGACTCCGGAAATTCCGGAGTCTTTTTTATTTAACTATTATTTACTGCTTGATGAGCTAGTTAAGTATGATGATAGGATGTTTTGTAAGTCCTTATCCTTAATTTCAACTCCACCATTCTTAAGAACCTTAGTTACAACGCTCTTTAGAGTAGTGCTGTCGCTTAACTTAGAAGTAGCAATTTGATCCTTTAAATCATTGATGTGGTCACTGTATGATCCCTTCTTAGGGTGGTTAACCATTTGGATGATTTGGTATCCGTATTGAGTCTTAACAGGTGTCTTAGTGTATTCACCGTTTGATAGCTTGTAAGCAGCTTTTCTAAATGCTGAATCGATGCTTGAGTCAGTGTTATCAAATGGAGTTACACGACCTGACTTGTTTTTGTTTGAAGTGTCTTTTGAGTACTTCTTAGCAAGATCTGAGAACTTTTTACCATCCTTAAGTTCTGAAATAACTTTTTCAGCAGTCTTCTTGTCAGATACTAAAATTTCGTTAACAGTAACCTTTGGTTGGTAGCTCTTGAATTGTTTCTTTAGGTCAGCAGTTGAGTATGAAATGTTAGCTCTAACGGCTGCCTTTAGAAGTAGGTTAGATTTTAGTTGGTTCTTGAAACTAGTAGTAGTTAAACCTTGTTGTTCAAGTAAAGTTTCAAATTCTGAACCGTATTGACTCTTGTATTGGTTGTATTGAGCGTTTACTTCTGATGAAGAAACTTTGCTACCATATTCCTTGTTCAATACCTTGTCTAAAATCATTTGTTGTAGAACTTGTTTACCGTTTGAAGTGTTCTTCATGCTGCTGTAGTATTCGCTTTGGGTAATCTTACCACCGTTAGTAACGGCAACAGTCTTATCACCACAGGCAACTAATGAAACACTTAGTAATGCACCGGCAAGTCCAACTAGAACTTTTTTATTCATAATGTAATACACATCCATTTCTTTATTTTATCTATCATTAACTGATAGTTTTACGTTAACACATAGTAAATTTTATCACAAAAAAACTTAAGAAATTTTTAAATTTATTTGGTGATATTATTAATTCTTTGGTTAATTAAATCTACGTGCGGATTGATTTTGAATTGATATTCATCAATATCTCTTTGCATAGTTGCAATAGTAGGCTTTGACTTACTAACTTCATCCTGTAACTTTGAGATGTTAGCAGTTAGCTTATTTTTTTGATCTAAAACGTTTGAAACGCCATTGATTTTATCCTTAGTAGATGAATAAACACTGTTGGCAAATTCTTTTGGATCGCGTTTAGTAACAACTAGATAAGCGGCCAAACCAGCTGCAGATAATCCTAGTAGCTTTAGCATTGATTTAATCATGCTTATTCCTCCAATGAACTAATAATATTTGCTTTAATTTGTTCAAAAGCTTCTTCATTGTACTTATCTGAGTTGTCTTGAAAGCTCATAGAGAAGCCATCGTTTTCACTATATCTAGGAATAAGGTGGAAATGTGAATGGAACACAGATTGATATGCCAATTCACCATTGTTATTTACGATGTTCATTCCTAAAATGTCTGGAGCTGATTTTTGAATCGCTCTAGCAATCTTAGGAATTCTTGAAAATACTTTTTCAGCAAGCTTTTCATCATATTCGTAGATATTAGCAACATGTTTTTTTGGCACAACTAAAGTGTGACCAGGTGTAGCTTGTGAAATGTCCAAGAATGCTTTCACATATTCATCTTCGTAAATAGTGTAGCTAGGAATTTCACCATCAATTATTTTGCAGAATACACAATCACTCATATTATTCTTCCTTTCTTTGATATTACTATGATTATATACATATTAACATAAATTAAGCTTAAAGGAACTTGTGATATAATTGACGTTAATAAATTTCATAGGGGTGATATTCCGTGTCATTAAAAGTGGATAATTTAGTGGGTGGATACTCACGAATTCCAGTACTAAAAGATGTATCATTTGACGTAAAAGACGGCGAATTAGTCGGATTAATCGGTTTAAATGGTGCAGGGAAGTCAACCACAATTAATCATGTCATTGGATTGTTAAGACCATTTTCTGGATCAATTAAGATTAATGGAATCGCAATGCAAGATGATATCGAAGAATATAAGAAACAAATTGCATATATCCCGGAATTTCCGGTTTTATATAAAGAACTAACCTTAAAAGAACATATTGAAACTACCATTAAGGCTTATGACCTAGACGAACAAGCTGCATGGAAAGATGCTAATAAGATGCTAAAGATGTTTCGACTAGAAAATAAACTTGAATGGTTCCCAATCAATTTCTCAAAGGGAATGCGTCAAAAGGTGATGATTCTTTGTGCGTTTATCACAAATGCCAAATTATTTGTTATTGATGAACCATTCTTAGGTTTGGACCCGGTCGCAGTAAATGACTTGCTTAACCTAATTGAAGAACAAAAGAAAAAGGGTAGCAGCATTTTAATGTCTACCCATGTACTAGATACAGCTGAAAGATTTTGTGATCGTTTTGTTTTGATTCACAATGGGCAAATCAGAACAGAAGGAAACATTGAAAAACTACAAGATGAATTTGGTAGCAAAGATAGTTCCTTAAATGATATTTATTTGAAGCTTGCAAAGGAAGAAGCTAATGAATAGTCTTTTTAATCAGCGTTTGCAAGCCCATTTCACGCAAATGTCCAAGTATTTAAGATATGTATTTAATGATTTCTTTGTGATTGCGTTAATGTTTATCATTGGTGGGATTGGATATCAATACGCGATGTTTATTAAACATCTTCAAGCCGGACAATGGTGGGAAAAACTAGTCTTAGTGGTTCTTTTATTAGTTGTTATTCAATTAAATAATTTGGTTACTTTTGTAAAAAGAGCCGACTTCGTGTTCTGGTTACCAAAGGAAAAAGAATTCTTTGCCTTTCTACGCAGTGGCTTAAGATACTCGAAGTCTATAGCAGTCATTGTCCAAATTGTGGCATGGTTTATCATGATTCCATTTATTGAAAAGACAATGGTGACTATTAACATTGCTTTGACTTTGATGTTTTTAGTAATCTTGGTCGTTTTAAAGATGATGATTTTAAACTTTCAAATGACTGATAACTACCATCACAACGGCAATTTTTTGAATAATAAAATATTCTACCGTGTGATTATTCCATTGGTGGTTGTTGTTTTAGCTACTTATTTTAATGTTTATGTGGGTGTGATAATTGGCATTGTGGTGTTGATTTTGTCTCATTTATTAGTTGCTAAACTCAAACAACAAAGCATTAATTGGCAAGTGGTGATTGAAAAGACGGAAAGTCATGAAAACAGCCTTAATCGATTCTTTAACATGTTTACCGATGTTGAAAACATGCAAGGAGCGGTTAAGAGACGCAGCTATCTTGATTCAATGTTTAAAATATTCAATAATGACGTTTATTCAGTCCTATATTCAAGAGGAATAGTTAGAGATAAGGAAATTAGTGGTTTATTGACACGAGTTTCTATTCTTGGCGCAATCATCATTGGAGCAATTAAACTAGACTGGATGGCAATTTTAATTGCAATGCTATTTATGTATTTGATTGTGTTTCAACTGATTCCATACTTTACTAACTTCGAGGATAATGTCTTTACATCCTTGTATCCAATTAACTTTGATCTACAAGTAAAGTCGTTTACCAACGTGATTGGCAAGATAATGATTTTAGTTATTATCGTATTGATGATTGGTTCAATCTTCATGTTTAATTTATTAGGGTCATTAATGTTATTCTTGGCGTTAGTTATTGAATGGATTTTATTGATTAAAATATATGTACCAAAGAAAATAAAAAAAGCCAGTTCAAATTATTGATGTTGCTTGACGTAGCTATTAAAAAGCCAGTAAAATAGGTAACAGAATAAAAATAGAACATTTGGCAGATTTAATTAGTCAAAACCTTGGTTTTGGCTATTTTTTATGAGGAGGATAATTCGTGAGAGTTAGAAATAAGCCATGGGCAGACGGTTATATCAAAGATAACCAAAAATATATTGTGACTGATCCTGAAAACTGGATTGGCAAATGGTCACAACGTTTTGAAAAAGAACAACCAATTCATATTGAAATTGGAACAGGAAAGGGTCAATTCATCGTTGAAATGGCCAAAAAGCATCCTGAAGTTAACTTCTTAGGTATCGAAATCCAAAAGACAGTTATCGCAATTGCCTTGAAGAAGGTTGTTGAAGCTGATTTACCAAACCTACAATTGGTTCATACCGATGGTGCAGGTGTAGATACATTCTTTGGTAAACATGAAATTGATACAGTTTATTTAAACTTCTCAGATCCATGGCCAAAGAAGCGTCATGCTAAAAGAAGACTTACTTCACCAACATTCTTGGATAGTTACAAGACAATTCTAAAGGAAGACGCTCCTGTCGTTTTCAAGACTGATAACCGTGGCTTATTTGAATACTCTGTAATTACTTTCAATAATTACGGAATGTACTTCGACTTATTATCACTTGATTTACACAATAGTGAATACATGGAAGATAATGTTGAAACTGAATATGAACACAAGTTTAGTAGCAAAGGTCCAATCTACAAGATTGTTGCTTACTTCAACAAAAAAGAAGACTAATTAATAGTCTTCTTGAAGTTCGTTAATCCATTTGAATTGATAGTTAGAATTAATTTCGAAGTATCGTTCAATTATTTCATCGTTTTCTAAAACGTTGATAGCACCAACGTAATCTTTATTGTTATTCTTTTTCATAACCCAGCTACCGTAAACTTTGCTTTTGTTTAAAGTATTTTTTGCATGAGTTATTTGTAGGTTAATTTTTTTAATATGTTTTTCTTGCTTAATCTTTTTAGCAACTAAAACACTAGTGCCGATAACTCCAATGGCAAGGGTTGAAACGATTGCATCTTTAGACTTAATGATATATCACATCCTTTTTATATAGGATACATTATATTACATTCAAATTTATAATCAAACTGCATCGAAAATAGCAAGAAATAAGTTATAATAAAGAAAAAATAATTGGAGTGAATAAACATGGAACAATTACCAACAATGAACTTAGATGAATTAAAGAAGACGGTTAGCGATGGCAAGTACATGCTATTCTTCTCAGCTGACTGGTGCCCAGATTGCTCATTTATCAAGCCAGCAATGCCAGAAATTGAAGCAGAATACCCAGATTACAAATTTATCGCAGTTGATCGTGACCAAAACATTGATTTAGCTGCTGACTTAGCAATCTTTGGTATTCCAAGCTTTGTTGCATTCGAAAACGGTGAAGAAATTGGCCGTTACGTAAACAAAGACAGAAAAACAAAGAAACAAGTAGAAGAATTTATCGATTCTCTATAATAATTAATATGTGGAAGGTAAGATTTAATGTTAATTGCAAGTTATAACCCAAAACAAACTGGTGACATTTTAGTTGTCATCTTGGATGAAGACGCTAAAGAACAAAAGGTAGAACAAATTGGTAATGTTGTCAGAATTTCCGATTCAGAAAATGACCACGTTACTGGTTTTAACTTTACTAACGCTTCTGAAGTACTACCACGTCTAGAAGACATAAACGGTGAAGTTACCTTAACTCAAGAAGATTTAGACGCCTTAAATAAATCATTATCAGATAATGGAATTAAGGACACTATTGAAATGGATACTGATCCAAAGTTTGTTGTGGGATATGTAAAATCTGTTAAAGAACATCCTAAGTCTGACCACCTAAAGATTACTGAAACTGAAATTAATGATGGTAAGACACTACAAATCGTTAGTGGTTCTCCAAACATGCAAGAAGACATTAAGGTTGTTGTAGCTAAAGTTGGTGCAATGATGCCTGATGGTCTAATTATTTGGCCTGGTGAATTGAAGGGTGAAGAAAGTAACGGGATGATTTGTTCAGGTCGTGAACTATTAATTCCAAATGCACCACAAAGACCAGGTGCTTTGATTCTACCTAACGATTACCAAGAAGTTGGAGAAGCTTTTGACTTTGATAAAGCTGACACATTATTTTCAAAATAAGTAAGTGATAGGGGATTTAAAATCCCCGCTATACATAAATTTTTAGATTAAGGATGACGCTTGAATGGAACACTATGACGGACCTGCTTTTTACCGTAAATATAACGTTTTAGGTAAAAACAATGAATTAAAACATAATAATAAGTCTAATAAAAGTGAATCCCGAACTAATAGAGATGCAACTGTAAGACAAAATGATGATTCTGAAGATTATCTTCTACTTAACAGAGATAATCCAATTGCTAAAAGAGCAGCAGCCTTTAAACCTAGTCATAATTCAACTAGTGGCTCAAAAGTTCAATTCTACCAAAATGAAACTTCTAGCAAATTCAGAAAAATCATGAATCAACTTGATCGTCACAATGAAGAATTAATTGGAATGACAAGTGATGATACTGGAGCTATTGATTTAGATCGAGAAGAAATTAACACTTCTGAAGACGAATCAATCGCAACTAGTCAAGCTGATGCAGTTGATAAACAATCAATCGAACAATTTAATGACATAGAAGCAGAACCATACTCAACACCATACATTGATAGAAGTAAGGCTGCTGAAAGTGAAGCGGAAGCTCAAGAAGCAGTTGTGGCTGACAGTGAACCCGTTTCTGTAAGCAACACTGTTGCTGATGGAGCTGAGACTTCAAGTAACGAAGTTCCACAAAGTGCAGAACAAAGCAGTTCATCCAATCACTCTTCGTTTGATAAGTTCATGGGGATGGTAAATCATGATGTTTACGATCACCCTGATAACCTAGAGTCAGAATCAGAAAACGATGTTGAAGATGATACTCAGACTAATGATTATTACGATGATGAACCTATTAGTGATAGTTACGCTAATTCGGATAGTGACGACATCGTCTCTTCACATGATGATGTAAATAATTCATCGGTTGATGGAGATACTACTCAATATGTTTCATCTGATTATGATGCTTCAAGCAACGAAGAAGAACGTGCCGAAATTGATGAAACGACAACTGAAACAAGTGGTAATGATGATAATGAACATGTTGAAGAACCACAAGAACAAAAGAGAAATATCGAAAATCATGGATTAGGACATTCTTTAGCATCAATCTTGAACCAAGAGCAAAACGTGCAAAAAGACTTATCCATCTTTAATGATCGTCCAGTAGCGCAATCTAACGAGTCAGAAGAAGATGACACTTCTGAGGAAGAATATCATCATGATGAAAGTGTTTCTGCTGATTACGATGATAAGGGCTACCAATTCCCATCTATGAATTTATTGGAACCATCAGATGAATTTGAAGATGATTCAATGGATGATTGGATTGAAAATCAAGCTGAAATCTTGGATGAAACACTCCGTGCTTTTAATGTGGATGCAAACGTTGTTGATTGGACCAATGGACCAACAGTTACACAATTCCAAATTAAGCTTCAACTTGGGGTTAAAGTAAGTAAGATTACTAACCTAACGGATGACTTGAAACTAGCATTAGCTGCTAAGGACATCAGAATCGAAGCACCAATTCCTGGAAAGACAACTGTAGGTATTGAAATTCCAAATCCAAAGCCAAGACCAGTTAGATTATCCGAAGTATTGGATACACCACAGTTTGAAAAGACAGACAAACCACTTACTGTTGCTTTAGGGGTCGACCTAACAGGTAAACCTCAAATGACAGACTTGAGTAAGATGCCTCATGGTCTAATTGCCGGGGCAACTGGTTCAGGGAAGAGTGTGTTCTTAAATAGTTTATTAATTTCACTACTATACAAGGCAACTCCTGCACAATTAAAGATGATTTTAATTGATCCAAAGGCCGTGGAAATGGCTCCTTATGATAAATTGCCACACTTGCTTTCACCAGTTATATCAGATCCAAAACAAGCCTCTGCAGCTTTGAAATGGTCTGTTAAGGAAATGGATGAAAGATATGAAAAACTTGCTGCAGCAGGGGCAAGAAACATCGAACAATTCAATCAAATGGCTGAACAAGCTGGTGAATATACCAAGAAGATGCCTTACATTTTGATTGTAATCGATGAGTTGGCCGACTTGATGATGGTCGCTTCTAACGAAGTGCAAGACTACATCGTAAGAATTACACAAAAGGCCAGAGCGGCAGGTATTCATTTGATTGTTGCCACTCAAAGACCTAGTGTTGATATTATTACTGGTACAATCAAGAATAATATTCCAACTCGTGTTGCCTTTATGGTATCCAGTCAAGTTGATTCGAGAACGATTATCGATACTGCTGGTGCCGAAAGATTACTTGGAAAAGGTGATATGTTGTACTTAGGAAATGGGGCAAGTCAATCTGCTCGTTTACAAGGTACATTTGTTACTAACGATGAAATCGAACGAGTAACCGATGAAGTTAGAAAACAAGGTGAACCTAAGTATGCTTTCCAACCTGATTCATTGTTGAAGAGCGTAAACCAAGTCGAACAACAAGACGAATTGATGCCAGATGTTTTGGAATATATTTCCAATGAAGAAACAGTATCGACATCAAAACTACAAAGAGTCTTCTCAATTGGATACAATCGAGCTGCCAGTTTGATTGATGAGTTAGAGAAGCATAATTATGTATCAGGTCAACATGGTTCTAAACCGAGAGATGTATATTTAACAGAAAGTGATTACAAAAAGTTAAATATTTAAAAAAGGGGCGCCATATCAGCTCAAATCTGATATTATAAGATTAATGAGAGATAAAAGGAGCATTTAATTATGGATGCAAAGAAAATATATCACTTTGTCGGTGTTAAAGGTACAGGAATGTCGGCAATGGCAAGAATCCTTAAAGATAGAGGATACGAAGTACAAGGTTCAGACATTGATAAATACACATTTACTCAAGTTGGTCTAGAACAAGCAGGAATTAAAGTACTTCCTTTTAACGTAGATAACATTAAAGAAGGTTTAACTGTAATTGCAGGTAACTCATTTACAGATGATCAACCTGAAATCAAAAAAGCAAGAGAAATGGGACTACCAGTATTTAGATACCATGAGTTTCTAGGTGAAATGATTAAAGGACACACTAGTATTGGTGTTTGTGGTGCCCATGGTAAGACAAGTACTACCGGTCTATTAGCTCACGTATTATCAGGAATTGCACCTACTGATTACCTTATCGGTGATGGTACGGGTAAAGGTGTTCCAAATGCTAGATTCTTTGCATACGAAGCTGATGAATACCGTCGTCACTTCTTAGCAACTAGTCCAGATTATGCAATCATGACTAACATTGACTTTGATCACCCTGATTACTACACAGGAATCGAAGATGTTAAGAGTGCATTCCAAACATTCGCTAACCAAACAAAGAAAGGTATCTTTGCTTGGGGTGACGATGAAAACCTAAGAGACATTAAAGCCGATGTGCCAATCTATTACTACGGTACTAGAGAAGATGATGATTTTAGAGCTGTTAACGTTGTTAAGAGCACTTCAGGTTCAGAATTTGATGTTGAATACAAGGGTAAGAAACTAGGTCATTTCCAAATTCACTTATACGGTGAACATAACGTATTGAACGCACTAGCAGTTATCGCTGTTTCATACTTCGAACACGATAACCTAGATGAAGTTCAACGTGAATTAGAAACTTTCAAGGGTGTTAAGAGACGTTTTGCACAAAGAAAAGTTGCTGACATGACTATTATTGATGACTATGCTCATCATCCTTCAGAAATTGACGCAACCATTGATGCTGCAAGACAAGAATATCCAAACAAGAAGATTATTGCGGTATTCCAACCACACACATTCAGTCGTACAATCGCTTATTTAGATGATTTCGCTAAGAGTCTAAACAAGGCAGATGACGTTTACATCACTAAGATTTACAGTTCGCCACGTGAAAAATCTGGTAAGATTTCAAGTGCTGACTTAGCAAACAAGATTACTAAGAATGGTGGATTAATCGAAGCCGAAAACATGTCACCATTACTTGAATATCATGATGCTGTTGTCGTATTCATGGGTGCAGGAGATATTCAAAAGTACGAAAGAATCTACGAAAACTTGTTGAATGATGTAACAAATAACATGAATTAAACACTTGTAGTTTCTTACGATTCTGGTAGAATACTTCTAACACATCGTAAACAAGGAGGTTTATGGATTTTATGAATAACTATGATCAAGCTGGACGTCGTTTAGTAAATGACGCTTTCGGGATGAACAGATTTTTAACTAAAACATATGGATGGATGACTCTTTCAGTATTAATTTCTGGAATTGTTGCTTATTTAATGGGTGGAATGTATCACGCTAGTTTTAGCTATGGAGCAACTATCGTAGGCTTCATTCTATGGTTTGTGTTAGCTTTTGCTACTCAATCAGTTGCTATGCGTAATGCATTCGCTGGATTTATTTTGTTAGTGGTCTTCTCAGCATTAACAGGTGGATTATTCTCATATGTATTTATGTTTTACAGTCCAACTGCAATTGCTGAAGCATTCTTCACTACTACCATTGATTTCGCCATTATGGCAATTATTGGTGTTACTACTAAGAAGAGCTTAGATAAGATTGGAACTCAAGCAATGGCTGCCTTTATTGCATTGCTTGTTGTAAGTATCATTAATATTTTCTTACACAATCCATTATTTGACCTATTCATTTCATTTATTGCTGTTATTATCTTTACAGCATTTACTGCTTATGACAGTCAAAAAATTAAGGAAGCGTTTAACGAATATGGTTCTGAAGTATCAGAAAATGGTTTAGCCATTAATGGTGCGATGATTTTATACATGGACTTTATTAACCTATTCTTAAACTTACTAAGTATTTTTGGAATTGGTGACAATAACAGATAATAAAAAAGATGGTGTTTATACAACACCATCTTTTTTATTTTTTATATAATATACTGTGCGTGCATGTTAAAATTAAGTTATCGAAGAAAACGGTAAGGAGAATTATATGTCTGATAAGAGATTATTATTAATCGATGGAAATAGTATTACTTATAAAGCCTTCTTTGCTTTAATTAAATTAGTAGATCGTTTTACTAATAACGAAGGGGTACATACTAACGCAATTTATGGTTTCAATAACATGCTAAATATCATGTTAGATAAAGTGAAACCTACTCACGTTCTGGTAGCCTTTGATGCCGGAAAAACTACATTTAGAACAGAAATGTACTCTGATTACAAGGCTGGTAGAGACAAGACTCCTGAAGAATTAGTTGAACAATTCGACTATGTAAAAGAACTTCTAAAAAATCGTGGTATTAAATATTACCAATTAAATAATTACGAAGCAGATGACATTATCGGTACACTTTCAAAACAAGCTGATGGTTTAGGATTCGATACAACCATTGTCACTGGAGATAATGATTTAACTCAACTATGTTCAGATAAGACAACTGTATCTATTTCTAACCGTGGTGTTTCAGGTGTTGTTAGATACGATACTGACTATGTTAAAGAAACAATGGGAATTACGCCCGAACAAATTATTGATTGGAAAGCCTTGAAAGGTGATTCATCTGACAATTATTCTGGTGTTACCGGTGTCGGTGACAAGACATCCCTAAAATTAGTTAAACAATTTGGCAGCGTCGAAAACCTTTACGATCATCTTGATGAAGTTTCTGGCAAGAAACTAAAGGAACACCTAATTGAAGATAAGGACGAGGCTTTCCTAGCCAAAAAGTTAGCTAGAATCAATCGTGAAGCACCAATCGAAATTTCAATTGATGATTTAGAATACGAAGGAGATCATCTAGATGATTTAATCGCGTTCTATCGTCAAATGAACTTTAGAAAATTCCTTAGTGAAATGAACACAACTCAAAATACCAATATGAAGGATATTGAATACATTGAAGTTAGCGATGATACTTTGTCTGAACTTGCTAAACAAGACAGTTCCAAGGTGACATTTTACATTGGCATGGATGGTGACAACTATCATGATGCTCCATTCATCGGATTTGCTCTAAAGATTAACGATAAGATTTATGTATCAAACGATGTTGAATATCTAAAGAATAATCAGATTAAACAAATCATTGAAAGCAATGATGTTAAAAAAGATGTGTTTGATGCTAAAAGAACCTACGTTGGTTTAAATCGTTTAGGCATTACATTAAACAACGTCGATTTTGATTTATTACTATCTTCATACCTGTTGGACACAAACGACAATAGTAATGATTTAGGTAAAGTTGCTAATCGTCATGATTATTTTGATGTTCAATCAGATGATGATGTATATGGTAAGGGTGCTAAGCGTGAAATTCCTGAAGGCGATAAGTTATTTAACCATTTCGCTAGAAAGTTAAATGCCATTGATGCATTAAAAGATAAGCTATTCGATGGTTTAAAGGAAAATAACCAATGGGACCTATATACTGATGTTGAATTACCATTAACATTTGTATTAGCTAGAATGGAAATTGCAGGTGTCGTAGTTGATAAAGATGTTCTAAACGAAATGCAAAGCAAACTTTCTGAACGTTTAGAAGAAATCAAACAAACTATCTATAACGATGCTGGTGAAGAATTCAATATTGCATCCCCTAAACAACTGGGTGTAATTCTATTTGAAAAATTACAACTACCCGTAATTAAGAAGACTAAGACAGGTTACTCAACTGCAGTGGGTGTGTTAGAACAACTTGCTCCTGACTATCCAATCGTTGAAGCAATCCTTGAATATCGTCAACTATCCAAGATTCTATCAACCTATGTTGAAGGATTACTATCCGATATTCACGGTGATGGCAAGGTTCATACTAGATACTTACAAACTCTTACCCAAACTGGAAGATTATCCTCAGTAGATCCTAACCTACAAAACATCCCAGTAAGAACTGAAGAAGGACGTAAAATCAGACAAGCATTCATACCTAGTCATGATAACTACCAAATCTTCTCATCCGATTATTCTCAAATTGAATTGAGAGTGCTTGCTTCTATTTCTGGTGACAAGAACATGCAAGATGAATTCATCCATAATGATGATATTCATGCATCAACCGCCAGAAGAATCTTTGGATTAAAGGATAACAGTGAAGTAACTCCTGAACTTCGTCGTCAAGCTAAGGCTGTTAACTTTGGAATTGTTTATGGAATTTCCGATTTTGGTTTAGCCAAGAATACTGGAATCAGTCGTAAAGATGCTAAGGAGTTCATCGAAAAGTACTTTGCTGAATATCCAGGTGTTAAGAAATACATGGATGAAAGTGTTGAAAACGCAAAGAAAAATGGTTATGTTGAAACTATCCTTCATCGTCGACGCTATCTACCAGACATCAATTCAAAGAACTTTAACCTAAGATCATTTGCAGAAAGAACAGCAATGAACTCACCAATCCAAGGTAGTGCCGCTGATATTATTAAGATTGCAATGATTAAGATGGAAAATGAATTAAGCAAACGTGGCATGAAAGCCAAAATGTTATTACAAGTGCATGATGAATTAATTTTTGAAGCACCTGATGAAGAAATTGAAGTATTAAGTGACTTAGTACCAAAGGTAATGGACTCAGCTGTTGAACTTAACGTTCCGCTAAATGTTAAGAGTCATTACGGTAAAAACTGGTACAGTTTGAAATAAATTAAGTGAGGTTTAATGATATGCCTGAATTACCTGAAGTAGAAACTGTTAGAAGAGGTCTTACTAACTTAGTGGAAAGTGCTAAGGTTAAGACAATTGATGTATTATATCCAAAAATGATTAATGTTAGTGCAAAGGAATTCAAGGATACTCTAGAAGGCCACACTATTAATCGTATTGATCGCCGTGGTAAATACCTATTATTCAGATTTGATAACGAAATGACTTTGGTATCACATCTAAGAATGGAAGGTAAGTATGACGTAGAACCTGATGGAACTGAACCAACTAAACATACTCATATTATTTTCCATATGGATGATGACCGTGAACTAAGATACAAAGATAGCCGTAAGTTTGGTCGTATGTACTTAGTTAAAAACGGTGACGAAAAGACTCTTTCTGGTTTAGGTACAATTGGTCCTGAACCAACCGATGAAACTCTAACATTTGATTACATGAAATCAATCATGAACAAGGCTAGAGGAAAGATTAAACCATTTTTACTAAACCAAAGTAATATTGCTGGATTAGGTAATATTTACTGTGACGAAGTTTTATGGTTGACCGAGATTCACCCTGAAACTCAAACTAACTTAATTACCGATGAGGAAATTGAAGAATTAAGAAAGAACATTATTGCAGAAATAAAAATGGCAATTAAGGGACATGGAACTACTGTTCACTCTTATTCAAATGCATATGGAGAAGCTGGATCATTCCAAAACCATCTACATGTGTATGGTAGAAAAGGTGAACCTTGTGAACGTTGTGATACCTTATTAGAAAAGATTAAGGTGGCTCAACGAGGCACAACATTCTGTCCTAACTGTCAAAGAAAAGTGGTTGAATAACATGACAAGAGTAATTGGTTTGACCGGTGGCATTGCCACCGGAAAATCAACTGTGTCTGAGTATCTAGCAAGTGTTGGATATGAAATCATTGACGCTGATAAAATTACTCACCAGGTTCAATCAAACGGCAGCAAGGGTCTAGAGGCTATTGCTGCCTTTTTTGGTAAAGATGTTATCAAAGAAGATGGTGAGTTAAATCGACAAAAATTGGGGTCAATCGTGTTTAACGACAAGTCTAAACTGATTGAATTAACCAGAATCATTGATCCATTCATTCGCAACGAAGTGATTAGAAGAATTGATGAGACCAAAAATGATGTAGTCATCCTGGATGCACCAACATTGTTTGAAAATGGTTATCACTTTATGTGTGATGACATTATCAGCGTTGTTTGTGACTTTGATGAACAGGAAAAGCGTTTGATGGAACGCGATTCTCTATCCAAAGAAGATGCAGATTCAAGAATTAAGAGCCAATGGCCTTTAAAAATTAAGGCAGAGTTGTCCACTTATGTGATCGATAGTAATGGAAGCATTATGCAAACACGCAATCAAGTGGTAAAATTGTTTAATAACATAGATTAATTGAGGTGAAACATATGCAATGTCCTCATTGCCACAAAAACTCTTCTAGAGTAGTTGACAGTCGTCCTGCTGAAAACGGCCAGGTAATTAGACGTCGACGTGAATGTGAAAATTGTAATTACAGATATACAACATTTGAAAGAATTGAACAAACACCATTATTAGTTATTAAGAACAACGGCAATCGTGAAGAATTTGACCACGAAAAGATTCTTCGTGGAATTATTCGTTCTGCTGAAAAACGTCCAGTACCAATGGATGCAATGACATCTATCGCGGATAAAGTTGAAAACCGTATCCGTTCTTTAGGTGAAAACGAAGTGTCAAGTCAACTAATTGGTGAATACGTGATGAAAGAACTAGTTAATGTCGATGAAATTGCTTATATTCGATTTGCAAGTGTTTATCGTCAATTTAAAGATATGACGGTCTTTTATAATGAACTAAAAGAGGTATTAGATAAGGACCAAAAAAATAAGAAATAGCGGGGAATTAATATGACAGATCAATGGCGAGAGGTAGATCCTCTATCCAAGTTTATATTGTTGGCAGATGATGATTTGTCTGACTTACAAAGAACTTCTTTGGATGTTTTATATCAACCAATCATTGGTGTCTTGCCCTATGCTTTGATTAACAATTTTTGGCGTATGAGTCATGAAAAAAAGACACATCAAGCACATAGTCATTTTGAAACCTTGTCTTATTTGAGTGTCGATATGCAATCATTCTATGAGGCCCGATTGAGACTGGAAGCTGCCGGCTTGATGAAGACATATATCAAGACTAGTGATAAGGGCGAAAAACAATACGTTTATCGTCTTGTTAGTCCGCTATCCGTTAATGATTTCTTTATGGATGATTTACTAAGCGTTTCACTATTACAAGTAATTGGTGAAGATAGATATGTTGACTTATATAATGAATTTATCCGACCAGGATTTGATTTATCCGAATATAAGGACGTCTCAAGAAACTTCCTTCAAGTGTTTAATATTCGTGATAGTGAAGTTACCAACACACCAAAGGCAGTTCAACAAGTAAAAAATAGTATTAAGAATAATAGTAATGACGTTAAAGCCGGTCCAGTCATCAAAAAAAGTGACGACTTTGACTTTAACTTGCTATTAGACATGCTAAACCAATCTTACGTTAATACATCTGATGTTAAGAAGAATATCAATCTGATTAATTCAGAACATCAGTTGTACGGTATTGATGAGATTGAAATGGCTAAATTGATTGAAAAGGCAACTAATGTTACTAATAACGTCTTTGATCCAAACAACTTTAAGATTTTGGTATCAAGACAGTTTCAATCAAATGCAGCTAACATATCACGTGAATCCACTGCTGCAGATAAATCCACTGAGGCATATAGCAATGAATTAAATGCTCAGGAAAGACAATTGATTAAGTCATCTAGTGAATACGCACCAATCGAATTTTTAAACTATTTGAAGACCGCTAAAGGTGGCTATGTTCACAGCAATGAGGAACGCATGATTTCTGACTTGGTTTCTAGACAAATTCTAAAACCAGAAGTAATTAACATGATTGTTTATCATCTACTAATTGATCAAGAAAAGTCCGGTTTAAATAAGAACCTCTTTGAAGCAATTGCTGATAACTGGTCACAAAATAATGTTACCGATGCAAGTAAGGCGATTACTTTCATCAAGAACAGACAAAAAGAATTAAATAAACCTAGAAAACCACGTTTCAATAACAATCGTAAGATGACAGTTAAAGAAACCCTTCCTGATTGGGCAAAAGATAACGAAAAGCCAAAGGAATATGGTAAGGTTAACGAAGATAAGAAAAAAGAACTAGAAGCGAGAATTCAAAAGCTTCGTAACAGTAGAAAAGAGGGTAGAGAATGAAAAACTTAAGTGATGAATTTGCAAAGACTTTAAGCAAACCAAAATACAATGAACGCTATCAACAATCAGTCAATGCTGTTTTAAATAATGAAGATGTTAAATCATTTTTGAATAAGCACAAAGATGAGTTGGAAGACGATGTTGTAAAACGCTCAATGTCAAAACTATATGAATTTGTGCAAGAAAATAACAAACTAAAGAATAATCAACCCACAACAATTCCTGGATATACTCCTGTATTAGTAGTTAACAAGGGACTGGTTGATATTTCATACGTTCCTACGCAAGAAACTAAGGACAATATGAAGAAGGCCAAAGTGCTTAAACGAATCCATGCGGTTGCAATGCCTAAGAACATTAAGAACGTTACCTTAGATCAATTTGATTTAAGTGAAAATGATTATCGTATGAATGCGATGGGATTGGTTACTGACTTCATTGAAGAATATACCAATACTCCTAATAAGTGGCATCAAGGAATGTATCTATACGGTGAATTTGGTGTCGGGAAAACTTTTCTAATGGCTGCAATGGCTAACGAATTAGCCAAGAATGGATTTGAAGTAACCTTGGTTCACTTTCCAAGTTTTGCAGTTGAAATGAAGAGTGCAATTTCAAGTAACTTGGTTGCTGATAAACTAGATGCAATTAAGAAGACACCGGTCTTAATCCTTGATGATATTGGTGCTGATTCTATGTCATCATGGGTAAGGGATGATATCTTGGGTGTTATTCTTGAATACAGAATGCAAAACTCACTAAGCACATTCTTTACTTCAAACTTCTCAATGCAACAATTTGAAGAAGAACACCTAGCTATTAACAATAAAGGTGACGTAGAACCACTTAAGGCTAAACGAATCATGCAACGTGTTCACTACTTGGCAAAAGAAGTAGGGATGTTTGGCCAAAATCGTCGACCACAATAATTAATGCTTGACAATTTAAGCGTGACTGTCGATAATAAAGACAGTTGATAAAAGACATGATTTTAAATCTCGACTTACAGGGAGAGGATACATTTGCTGGAAGTATCTTCATGTTCAGATTTGAAGTTACCACTTTTATTTTAAATCAGAGGAAAATTCTGAATCGGGTTGTTTCGTTATAGACTATTATGAGGCCTATTTGTTTGTGCAGATAGGTAGAATTCGGGTGGAACCACGTTATTAACGTCCCTAGTGTCTATTTATTTAGATGCTAGGGACTTTTTTGTTTCTATTCGAAAATTACACAAGGGAGTGCTCTATTATGGCAAAGATTTCATTTGAATTTCCTGACGGTAGCGTAAAAGAATTCGATCAGGGAGTAACTACTGAAGATATCGCTAAATCAATCTCAATTAGTTTAGCTAAGAAATCAGTAGCTGGTAAGATTGACGGAAAAATGGTTGAAATTGATTTACCACTTGAAAAAGGTGGCAAAATTGAAATCGTTACAAAAGATACAGAAGATGGTCTAAAGGTTCTACGCCAAACAGCTTCACAATTATTAAAAGCTGCCCTTGCTGACCAATTTAACAATATTCAATTTGGTGAAAGTACTTCTGACGAAGACGGTTTCTTCGTTGATACTGACAAACGTGACTCACAAGTTAGTGCCGATGAACTACCACAAGTAGAAGAACGTATTAACAAAATGGTTTCAGACAATGTAAAAATTGAAAGAAAAGTATTATCTCTAGAAGATGCTTTAAAGCAAGTTGATGGAGATCCATACCAAGCTAAGTTAGTTAACGAATTAGCTGAAGATGGCCAAGTTGTCTTCTACCAAATCGGTGACTATTTAGGTTTAGGTGAAGGTGTTGTATTACCAGAAGCCAAGGCTGTTAAGGAATACAAGTTACTTTCAGTTGCCGGTGCATACTGGGAAGGTAAATCATCAAACCCAATGCTACAAAGAATCTTCGCTACAGCATTCTACAAGAAAGCTGATCTAGAAGAAGATCTAAAGAGAAGACAAGAAGCTAAAGAAAGAGACCACAGAGTTATCGGGAACAAGTTAGACTTATTCTTCGTTGACCCTAAGGTTGGTGCTGGTTTAGCTTACTGGATGCCAAATGGTGCTACTATCCGTCGTGTTGTTGAAAGATACATCATCGATAAGGAATTAGCCAACGGTTACCAACATGTTATTACACCAGTTCTAATGAACTTAGATGCATACAAGACATCTGGTCACTGGCAACATTACCGTGAAGACATGTTCCCACCAATGGACATGGGTGACGGTGAAGAACTAGAACTACGTCCTATGAACTGTCCTAGTCACATCCAAATCTTCAAGCACCACATTCGTTCATACCGTGAACTACCAATGAGAATTGCTGAACTTGGTATGATGCACAGATACGAAAAATCAGGTGCTTTATCAGGTTTACAACGTGTTCGTGAAATGACTCTAAATGATGGTCACACATTCTTAAGACTAGACCAAATCCAAGACGAATTTAAGAAGGTTCTTGGTTTAATGGTTGAAGTATACAAAGACTTCGATATTAAGAACTACCACTTCAGATTAAGTTACAGAGATCCTAAGAACACTGAAAAGTACTTTGATGATGAAGAAATGTGGAGCAAGTCACAATCAATGCTTAAGGGTGCCATGGATGATCTTGGCCTAGACTACGTTGAAGCCGAAGGTGAAGCAGCATTCTACGGTCCTAAGCTTGATGTTCAAACTTACACTGCAATGGGTAATGAAGAAACTCTATCAACTATTCAATTAGACTTCATGCTACCTGAAAGATTTGATCTACACTACGTTGGTGAAGATGGTGAAGAACACCGTCCAGTTATGATGCACCGTGGTTTAGTTTCAACTATGGAAAGATTCATTGCTTACCTAATCGAAGTATACAAGGGTGCATTCCCAACTTGGTTAGCTCCAAAGCAAGTTAAAGTTATTCCAGTAAGTATGGAAAAATACGGTGACTATGCTAAGGAAGTTAACAGCAAGTTAGCTGCATTAGGTATCCGTACAAGTGTTGACGACAGAAACGAAAAGATGGGTTACTTAATTCGTGATGCTCAAACTAACAAGATTCCATACACAATCGTTGTTGGTGAAAGTGAAATGAACTCAAACCAAGTTTCTGTACGTAAGTACGGTGAACAAGATAGTGAAAGTCTAAGTCTTGATGACTTCATCAAAGAAATTCAAGAAGACATTAGTAACTATTCAAGAGAAAAATAATAAATGTTATTGACATGTATCACTCATGTGGTATTATATAAGTAACGAAAAAGCAGAAGCATCCCGCTTCTCGCCTGAGTGATCGAAAGAGATGGCTAGGCATGATATCGGATTAACCTTTGATTTAATATTCAAAGGACCAAAAGCGGGTGCTCAACTATGGCATCCGTTTTTTTCTGCTTTTTAATATACTTGGAGGTGAATTACCATAGCAAACGATATGATGGTTAATGATGGAATTCGAGCTCGCGAAGTTCGTTTAATTGGTGCTGACGGTGATCAATTAGGTATTAAGTCAAAGGACGAAGCAATGCAAATTGCTGAAGCTGCTGGATTAGATTTAGTAGTTGTTGCTCCAAAGGCTAAGCCAATGGTTGCTAAAGTTATTGATTACGGAAAATACCGTTTCGAACAACAAAAGAAAGCTCGTCTATCTCGTAAGAAGCAAAAGGTAGTTAGTGTTAAGGAAATTAGATTAAGTCCAACTATTGATACTAATGATTTTAATACTAAGTTGAAGAGAGCTAAGACATTCATCGCAAAAGGTGAAAAAGTTCGAGTTTCAATTCGCTTTAAGGGACGTGCCATCACACATAAGGAAATTGGTCGTGATGTTTTAAACAGAATGGCAGATTCTACATCAGATGTTGCTAGCGTTACTCAACGAGCAAAAATGGATGGAAGAAGTATGTTCCTAATGCTCGCACCTAAGTCAAGCGATAAAAATTAGATAGTATTTTTATAATACTTAAGTTAAATTAAGGGAGGATTTTTTCAATGCCAAAGACTAAATCAAATCGTGCAATTGCAAAGCGTTTCAAGAAAACTGCTAAGGGTGGTTTAAAGAGTGCTAACGCATTCACAAGTCACCGTTTCCACGGTAAGACAAAGAAACAACGTCGTAACCTACGTGGTACAAGCATGGTAAACGATACATTAGCAAGCAAATACACAAAGATGTTTTAATTAATACTTTTAAGTAAGACATAATTTAGGAGGATTTAAATATGCCAAGAGTTAAGGGTGGAACAGTTACTCATGCACGTCGTAAGCGTGTTTTAAAAGAAGCTAAAGGTTACCGTGAAGGTAAGCACAGTCTATTCAAGACTGCTAAAGATCAAGTTATGAAGTCACGTGAATACGCATTCCGTGATCGTCGAGCAAACAAAGGAAACTTCAGAAGATTATGGATTGCTCGTATCAACGCTGCTGCTCGTATGAACGGCTTAAGCTACAGCAAGTTAATGCACGGTTTGAAACTTTCAAACATTGAAATGAACCGTAAGATGCTAGCTGACTTAGCAGTTAACGATGAAAAGGCATTTGCTTCATTAGCAGAAACTGCAAAGAAAGCTATTAAATAGTCTATAAAAACTTTCACCACTTAAGGTAAGTAGGTGGGAGTTTTTTTCTTATTATGGGCACCACTATTTTTGGTGCTCATATAATACATAATATTATTGAGGAGAATTAAAATGATTTCTAAGTTTAAACCAACATGGATGATTCCAGTCGTATATAATATTTCACCATCAAAACTAAAAGACATGGGGATTAAGGCCGTTTTTAGTGATCTAGATAACACCTTGATTCCTTGGAATAATCCTGATGGAACTCCTCAATTAAGAGAATGGATATCTGAACTCAAGAAAAACAATATTGAATTAATTGTTATTTCAAATAATAAACATAGCCGAGTTCAAAGAGCGCTAAGAAGTTTAAAATTAAACTTCATTTCACGCTCCTTAAAGCCACTACCTAGAGGTATTAATAAGGCTTTGAGAGATTACCATTTACACCACAAAGAAGTAATTATGTGTGGAGATCAATTATTAACTGATGTTTGGGCTTCCAACAATGCAAACGTTAGAAGCGTGTTAGTTAAGCCATTAATTGAATCTGATGCTTGGAATACTAAGCCTAATCGCTTCTTAGAAAAATTAATATGGAAAAAATTAAGAAACAAATATAATGATTTAGACTGGCAGGAGGATATAAATGACAGAAATTAATCAATTACAAGACGAAGAAATTAGATGTATTGGTTGTGGTGCATTAATTCAAACCACAGATCCCGATGAACTTGGATACACTCCTAATTCTGCCCTTGAAAAAGGCAAAGAAAATGGTGAAATTTACTGCCAACGTTGCTTTAGATTACGTCACTACAATGAAATTTCACCAGTTAGCTTAACTGATGATGATTTCTTGAAGCTATTGAACCAAATTAGAGATGCAAATGCGCTTATCGTATACTTGGTTGATGTCTTCGACTTTAACGGAAGCTTGATTCCTGGATTACACCGTTTCGTAGGTGATAACCCAATCATGTTAGTTGGTAACAAATCAGACTTATTACCAAACTCACTAAAACGTTCTAAACTAAAGGATTGGATTAGACAACGTGCTAATGAAGCCGGAATTCGTCCAATTGATGTGGAACTAGTTTCTGCTAAAACTAATGAATCAGTTGATGATTTATTGAAGAACATCGACAAGTACAGAAATGATCGTGATGTTTATGTAGTAGGTGTTACTAACGTTGGTAAATCAACATTAATTAACCAAATTATTAGACAAAACACTGGAATCAAAGAATTAATCACTACTTCAAGATTCCCTGGTACTACATTAGATAGAATCTCAATCGATTTGGAAGATGGTCATGAATTAGTAGATACACCAGGTATCATTCATAAAGAGCAAATGGCACATTACCTAAATGGTAAAGACCTAAAGATTGTTCAACCACAAAAGCCAATTAAGCCAAAGGTTTACCAATTGAACCCAGAACAAACACTATTCTTCGGTGGTGTTGCCCGTTTTGATTACGTTCAAGGGGACAAGAAACATGGTTTTACTGTTTATGTTGAAAACAACTTACTAATTCACCGTACTAAGTTAGCAAATGCTGATAGCTTCTACGACAAGCATTTCGGTGAATTATTAACTCCACCAAGTAGCGAATCAATTGATGATTTCCCAGAATTAGTTCGTTTCGAATTCAAGACTGATCAAAAGAGTGATTTAGTATTCGAAGGACTTGGATGGATTACCGTTCCAGCAGGTGTAATTGTAGCTGGATGGGCGCCTAAGGGTGTAGATGTATTAGTTAGAAGAGCAATGATATAAAAAGCGAGGTACCAAATTGAAATTACGCGGAAAACAAAAAAGATATTTAAGATCACAAGCTAACAGAATGAAACCTTTATTCTCAGTTGGAAAGAATGGTTTAAACGAAACTTGGTTAGAACAAGTATTGGATGCTTTACACAGACGTGAACTAATCAAAGTTAACATCCAACAAAATTCTGATTTAGAAGTAAGTGATGTTCAAGAATACATTGAAGCAAACAGTGATATCAATGTTGTTCAAACGATCGGAAAGACATTACTACTATTCTTACCTGCAAGTAAGGAAAAATTCCAAATTTACTCTGTAGAAGTTAGAAATATTTAGAGGAGTTCTTATCAATGCATAGTGAAAAGGTACAAACTTTACCTAAGTTAGAATCTTTAAACAAGCGCAAAAAAATTGGGATTATTGGTGGAACCTTTAATCCAATTCATAATGGTCATCTATTTATTGCAGATCAAGTGAGGAGTCAATTAGGTTTAGAAAAGGTATACTTTATGCCCGATTTTATTCCACCTCACGTCGATCATAAGGATGCAATTGATGCTGATGACCGCGTTAACATGGTTAATCTAGCAATCAACGATAATGATAAGTTTGATATTGAAATGCTAGAAATCATCAATCGTGGTAAAAGTTATACCTATAACACTATGGTAGAATTAAAGAGAAGACATCCCGACTATGAATACTACTTTATTATTGGTGGTGACATGGTTGAATACCTACCTAAATGGTATCGAGTTGATGATTTATTCAAACTAACTCATTTTGTAGGTGTTAGAAGGGAAAACTATCCAATGTCGACAAACTATCCGGTTATCTGGGTTGATGTTGCTAAGTTGGATATATCTTCAACCTTAATTCGAAAACTTGTATCAAACCATCAATCAATTCGATACTTGGTTCCTGATGCAGTTTTAAAATATATAAAGGAGCATCATCTTTATGAATAATGTTGAATTAACATATACAAATAAGTACATCCCTTTATCTAGAGAAGAACTAATCGAAAAACTAAAAAATGCTTTAACTCAATCCAGATTTGAACACGTTTTACGCGTTGAACAAATGGCGATTGAACTAGCAAAGAAAAATGATGTAGATGTTGAAAAAGCAAGTGTTGCTGGACTTTGCCATGACTACGCTAAGCAAAGACCAGATGACGATTTCATTCAACTAATTAAGAAATACCGATTGGATGATTTGTTGTTGCAATACGGAAATGCAATTTGGCATGGTGAAGTTGGTTACTTAATGGTTCAAAACGAATTAGGCGTTACTGATATCGACATTTTGAATTCCATTAAACATCACACCACTGGTGCAAAGTACATGTCAAAGCTGGAACAAATTGTATACATGGCTGACTATATAGAAATGGGACGCGACTTCCCAGGTGTAGAAGAAGCACGTGAAATTACCTTTAACAATCTAGCTGACGGGGTGGCATATCAAACTAAGCACACTCTACAATATTTAATTAGTGCAAATAAACCCGTTTATCCAAAGACCATTGATACCTATAACGAGTGGGTAAATGGATCAAACATCAAATAACGAGGAGATTTCAAATGAATAGTAAAGAAAAATTAGAAGTAATTGTTAAAGCAGCGGACAGCAAGAGAGCTCACAACATTGTTGCTTTAAACGTCCACGAAGTTAGTCTAATGGCTGACTACTTTGTAATCATGGATGCAGCATCAAACAGACAAGTTAAGTCTATTGCTGACGAAGTTGCTGACCAAGCTGAAGAAGCTGGTATCAGTGTTAAAGAAGTAGAAGGTAAAGATACTGCTAAGTGGATTCTATTGGACTTAGGTGACGTTATTGTTCACGTATTCCAAGAAGATGAAAGAGAATACTACAACCTAGAAAAACTATGGTCAGATGCTAATTCAGTAGATGTTTCAGAATGGGTTAAGGACTAGTCAAATGATTTATCAAGAATTCGCAAAATTCTATGATGAATTATTTGATGAAACAATGTATGATCAATGGCTTTCTTTTGTAAAAACAAATGTATCAAAAAATGATTCAATTATGGATATGGCTTGTGGAACCGGACGCTTATTAGCGCTGCTTGCCTCTCAAAAATATAATGTTTGTGGTATGGACTTATCCGAAGACATGCTTACACTAGCAGAAGAGCATCTAAGAGATATCAAACCAGATATGCCATTAATTCAAGGTGACATGACTGAGATGGAAGGAATTCCTAACTTTGATGTGATCACCTGTTTTGATGACTCATTATGTTACTTGCCAGATCAAAACGTACTACAAACTGCTTTTGAAAAAGTACATGAACATCTAAATGATGATGGACAATTCTTATTTGATGTAATTACGCCATATCAAACAGATGTCGTATATCCGGGATACATGTATAATTACCACGATGATAGCAATGCTTTCATGTGGCAATCATACTTAGGTGATGAAGATCACTCAGTAGAACATGACTTAGTATTTTTTAAGTACAATGAGTCAATCAATGCATATGATCAATTTAGTGAAATTCATTTGGAAAGAACTTATAAAGTTGATATTTACATTGATTTATTAAAGAATGCGGGATTCAAAGATATCAAGGTTAGTGCTAACTTTGGTAAAGACGAAATCACTGATACTACAACCAGATGGTTCTTTGTATGTAAGAAGGGATGATTCGATGAAAGCTGTTGGTATAATTGCTGAATATAACCCGTTCCATAATGGGCATAAGTACCAAATTAAGCAGACAAGACAAGTAACTAATGCCGACGCAGTCATCGTAATCATGTCTGGAAATTGGGTACAAAGAGGCCAACCCGCTATATTAGATAAATGGACTAGAGCACAAATGGCATTAGAAAATGGTGCCGATATGGTAATAGAGTTACCTGTGCAATGTGCCGTGCAGCCTGCTGATATATTTGCTAGGCACGCGGTAAACATTTTAGCTAGTCTTAAGTGTGAGTGGCTATCATTTGGTAGTGAACATCCAGATATTAGCTTTAATGAGCTTGCTAATATTGATTTAAAAGAAACTAAAATAGATCAAGATTACACCAAAAGCTATGCTGAGCTAATTAGGGATGCATTAACTAATGCGACTGGAGAAGATGTCAGTGCACCAAATGATGTATTGGCATTAAACTATGCAATCGCTAACCAAAAAAATAATCATAAAATGAAGCTAGTACCGATTAAGAGAAACGGTGCTAACCATCATGATCGTGATTTAAACAACGAGGGGGCCATTGCGAGTGCTTCTTCAATAAGAGCCGCTATCTTAGATAATAGTAATAAATTGGTTCAATATCTTCCCGATAGCATTGATATAGAAGTTTTAAAGAAGCATATTAATTGGGAAGATTTCTGGCCATTATTAAAATATAAGATTGAAACATCAAGTATTGATGAATTAAATCATATCTATCAAATGACTGAAGGATTAGAATACAGACTAAAGAAGTATATCTATGAAGCACAGTCGTTTGATGATTTTCTACGCTTGGTTAAATCCAAACGCTACACATATGCACGACTTCAACGTTTATTCGTATACACGCTCTTAAATTGGCATAAAAGCGATGATTTGAGTCAAGAGTATGTCAGAGTATTAGGATTTAATCAGAACGGTAGAGTGTATTTGAATGACATTAAGAGGCAAATAGAAATACCTGTAATTACTAAGATTAATAAGGAACTATCTGAATCAGAATTAAATTTTGATGTAGTATCTGGGAGGATTTATGAAAATATAAATCATATTCCTCAAGATGCTGGAAAAATTCCATTAATTTATTAATTTTTAGGTCGGGTATCAAGGATATGACCTTGACAAACTAACTTCTTAATATGTATAATTAACGCTGTTGCATTAGGAGGAATAGACATGAAATGGTTCTTAAAGGAACTATCCGAATACAAAAACAAGCCACTTTCAGTATCAGAAGATATGAACTTATCTGATGATATTATGAGTAGATATAGCAAGTATGTTATTTCTGCTGATGACGATATTCACGTTGCTGCTAACGTTTTCTCTGAAAACGGTGATGCAATCGTGACCGCTCGTGTAACAGGTAAGATTGTGGTTCCTTCATCTAGATCATTAACTCCGGTTGAGTTACCATTGGATTTCTCAATTAATGAAGTTTATGTTGAAACAAACTTACGTTTGAAAGAACGTGAGGACGAAGGTGAAATTGCTTTCCTAGTAGATGACGAAGGCGAAATTGATTTTGATAAATCAGTTGCCGATAACATCATCCTACAAATTCCAATGCACATTTTGTCTCCTGAGGAAATCGAAACTGGTAAAATGCCAGAAGGAAATGACTGGGAAGTTATTTCTGAAGACGATTTAGCTGAACAAGAGGCAAATGATAAAAAAGTAGATCCACGTCTTGCTAAGTTAAAGAACTTCTTTGACGATAGTGATAATTAAGCAAGACTTAAAAATTTTTCACTAGTGGATATTTTAATATAAAGGGGGTTTTTGCATTGGCTGTACCAGCAAGAAGAACTTCAAAAGCTAAGAAGGGTATGCGTCGTGGTCACATTAAGTTGGCTAACCCAGGTTTGAGTGCTTGCCCAAACTGTGGTGAATTACGTAAACCTCACATGGTATGTCCTAGTTGTGGATACTATGATGGAAAACAAGTTGTTAATGAAAACAACTAATTAAATAAAAAGCTACCAGAACACCATGGGTCCTGGTAGCTTTTTTTTATGTAAGTATAATTATTTTATTTATTTAACCATTTATATTAAACTTAAATCGAGAGAATGGTTCGTTTTCTAATTTAAAATAGTAAATTGGTGAAAATATTTAAGATTTTAATAATAATATTCGGATTAAGCTCTTCTATTATGAGAAAAAACGTGATAAAATGTACAAAGTAAGTTAAGATTTTCTAAAATAAATGGAGAGGTGTAATTTAATGAGCCGTATTTTGATAATTGAAGATGAAAAAAGCTTAGCTAGATTTGTAGAGTTAGAGTTGAAGCATGAAGGTTACGAAACTCAAGTAGCCTTAGACGGTCGCGAAGGACTAGAAGAAGCACTTAACAATGACTATGATGTTATTCTTTTAGATCTTATGTTACCAAAGCTTAATGGTATGGAAGTTGCAAGAAGACTTCGTGAAAAGAAGACAACTCCAATCATTATGATGACAGCTAGAGATTCTGTTATTGATAGAGTTTCAGGATTCGATCATGGTGCAGATGACTACATCGTTAAGCCATTTGCTATCGAAGAATTATTAGCTCGTGTTAGAGCATTACTTCGTCGTATTGATATCGAAGGTGACGAAAACGCTGAAGACCAAAAGGTTGTTTACTTTAAGGACATTACTGTCGAAAAGGAAAGTAGAATTGTAAAACGTGGAGACGATATTATCGACTTAACTAAGCGTGAATACGAACTACTACTTACTTTAATGGAAAACGTAAATGTTGTATTAGCCAGAGACGTTCTTTTAACTAAGGTTTGGGGATACGACTCAAGTGCTGAAACAAACGTTGTTGATGTTTACATCCGTTACCTAAGAAACAAAATTGATAGACCTGATCAAAAGAGCTACATCCAAACTGTTAGAGGAACCGGTTACGTGATGAGATCATGATTTCCAACCATGATGATAAAGTTTCAAAGACAGTAAGCAGCAATCGAAGATGGTTTTCTCTTAAATGGAAATGGTCAATTGGATCAGCAATTATAATTTTTGTAATTCTATCAATTTTTTCTTTTTTGATTTACAACCGTTTTTCTGATGTCTTATTACACCAGGAGAACTCACGTACTATTGAATCGGATGTAACGATATCAAATCGATTAAGAACAATTAATCGATCATTGGATGAAAAAACAGTTAGCTCTGCTTTAAATCCAAATAGTGGTTTTAGGGACGGCAACCCTAATAATGGAATGTCTACAGACGTTTATTCTGATTCTATTTATACTAACTTATTTAGTAAGGATATCGTGGTTAGTGTATACAATAAGAATTCAGACCAAATCTTCTCATCGAAGAAGTCGCCAAAAAAGATTTACAATTTCAAACCGGTAGATAGCCGTAAAACGGTTATTACCAAGAACTCAGGTAAGACAATCTTAGTTTTAGATTCACCAATCTATTCTGCGAAGACACATGAATTAATTGGTTATCTAAGAGTAGTTGATTCAATGTCTGACTACAATTTGTACATTAACAAATTAGCCGGAATTTTATTTGTAATTTTAATTATTGGTATCTTCTTCTCTGCTGCATTGTCGTACTTTCTATCATCATACATGCTTCGTCCAATCAAGATTATCTCTAACACCATTCACAGTGTTAAGGAATCTCCTGAAACGGACAGTCGTGTGCCTAAGTTGACTCAAAACGATGAGTTAACTGACTTAGGGGACTTGTTCAATGATATGATTGATACAATGCAAAGATACATTGATCAACAACAACAATTCGTTGAAGATGTTTCCCATGAATTAAGAACTCCGGTCGCTGTAATTCAGGGACACTTAGACATGCTTTCTCGTTGGGGAAAGGATGATCCTGAAGTCCTAGATGAGTCAATTAAATCTTCAATCTACGAAATTAATCGTATGAAGAGTTTAGTTCAAGAAATGCTAGATCTTTCTCGTGCTGAACAAGTTGAAATCAACTATGGAAACAAGACCACGGATGTTCAAGATGTTGTTCATCAACAATATAATGATTTCCAAATGATTCATCCTGATTACAAGTTCATCTTAGATGATGATATTGGGGAAGAAACAATCATTCAAATTTACCGTAATCACTTGGAACAAATCTTGATTATCTTGTTAGATAATGCTGTTAAGTATTCTAAAAAAAGAAAGGAAATTCATATTTCACTTTCTCGTAAATATCGTTATGTCGATATTGCGGTTCAAGATTTTGGTGAAGGATTAAGCCAAGAAAGCATCGATAAAATCTTTAACAGATTTTACCGTGTTGATAAGGCTAGAAGTCGTAACCAAGGTGGTAATGGCTTAGGATTATCAATCGCCAAACGTTTGGTAGAGGCCTATAACGGTAAAATCAATGTTGAAAGTTCATCGGGATATGGATCAATCTTTACAATTTCATTCCCAATCCTTTCAAAGGATAAGATTGAACATTTGAAACAACTAGATATGAATACTAAGCAATAAGCGAAATAAAAAAGCACTGCAATTAAGCAGTGCTTTTTTGTGTTTATTTATTTTTTTGATGTTTGTATACCAAACCAAATGGAACTAAGTTTTCGTTACCTTCTTTAATACGTTGAATGTTACTTCTGTGCTTAATGAAAATAAAGATTGTTAGAATAATACCAATAACGCCAAGTACGTAATCATGATCCAATAAAATTAAGATTGTGATTAATGGAAATGAAATCATACTTGCTACACTAACCATACTAGTTAGGTAAGTAAATGAAATTTCGAATATAAAAGCACACAAGAATAGGATTGGATGAATTGCTAGTAACATTCCGGCACTAGTAGCAACGGCTTTACCACCCTTAAAATTAGCAAAGATTGATAATGTATGTCCCAATACAGCGAATAAACCAAATACGATTGGTGATACGTTAGAGATATGGAAGAATGTTGGTAGCAATGTTGCAATTGTACCCTTTAGAATATCTAAAACCATAACAACAGCACCGGCAGTCTTACCAAGTTCTCTAAATGTATTGGTGGTTCCCATATTTCCAGAACCTAACTTGGTAATATCTTTATTGAAAAAGACTTTGCCAATCCAGATTCCATTAGGAATTGCCCCTAACAAGTAGGCGACAATTAATAAAATTGTGATTTTCAAAAATGGTTCCTCCCAAAAATTAACTATCTATTAATTTTACCATTTTTAAGCATTATGACAACATCTTCTCTGTATAGGACGTTTAATATTCCCTTTTAAAAGCGTTTTAAATAATGTAATATATTATATTGTATGAAAGGGAGTGCGTTACGATGGCTAAGAAGTCAGAAAATTATAATGATGACTCCATCCAGGTCCTAAAGGGTCTGGAGGCAGTTAGAAAGCGCCCTGGTATGTATATCGGTTCAACTGATAGCAAGGGTCTTCATCATTTGGTATACGAAATTGTAGATAATGCAGTCGATGAAGCATTAGCAGGATACGGTGACGAAATTGACGTTACTATCCATAACGATAATAGTATAACTGTGGTGGACCACGGACGTGGGATGCCAGTGGGAATGCATTCATCAGGTAAGCCAACTCCCGAAGTTATCTTAACCGTGCTACATGCCGGTGGTAAGTTCACCGAAAATGGTGGATACAAGACTTCAGGGGGACTACACGGTGTTGGATCAAGTGTTGTTAATGCACTTTCAACTCACTTAAGCGTGACAATCGTAAGAGATGGCTACAAATATGAAGAAGATTTTGAAAATGGTGGTCAACCAATTGGAACTTTGAAAAAAATTGGTAAGACAAGTGAACATAGTGGAACAACTGTAACATTTAAACCAGATTCAGCAATCTTTACTACCACAATTTATAACTATGAAATACTAAAACAACGTTTAAGAGAATCTGCCTTCTTGTTAAACGGAATTAAAATTACTTTAACTGACGAACGTGAAGGTCAAGAACGAAGCGATGAATTCTACTTTAAAGATGGAATCAAGGAATTCGTTCAATACTTAAATGAAGACAAACACACATTAGGTAACATTATGTATTTTGACGGATCAAAAGATGGTGTTGAAGTAGAAGTTGCCGCACAATACAACGATGGTTATACAGAAAACACATTATCATTCGTTAATAATGTGCGTACCAAAGATGGTGGTACGCATGAATCAGGATTTAGAAGTGCTTGGACTAAATCATTCAATGATTTTGCTAGAAGAGTGAAGTTACTTAAAGATAAAGAAAAGAACTTAGATGGTAGCGATGTTCGTGAAGGACTATCAGCAATCATCTCTATTAAGGTGCCCGAAGAAATGCTTCAATTCGAAGGACAAACCAAGGAAAAGCTAGGAAGCCCAGAAGTGCGTTCTATCGTTGATAACATCGTTTCTGAACAATTAGGTTACTACCTAATGGAAAACGGTGAATTCGCCCATGAATTGGTTCATAAGTCCCTTCGTGCCCGTAAGGCCAGAGAAGCTGCACGTAAGGCCAGAGATGAAAGTAGAAATGGTAAGAAGAAACATAAGAAGGAACGTTTACTATCAGGTAAGCTAACACCAGCTCAATCTAAGGATGTTTCTAAGAATGAATTGTTCCTAGTCGAAGGGGACTCTGCCGGAGGTTCTGCTAAGCAAGGCCGTGACAGAAAACATCAAGCTATCTTGCCACTTAGAGGTAAGGTTTTAAATACCGAAAGAGCAAAGCTAGACGATATTCTTAAAAATGAAGAAATTAGTACCATGATTTACACCATTGGCGCAGGAGTAGGTCCTGAATTCAACATTTCTGATGCTAACTACGATAAGGTTATTATCATGACCGATGCCGATGATGATGGTGCTCATATTCAAATTCTACTATTAACATTCTTCTACAAATACATGCGCCCAATGGTTGAACAAGGTCGTGTCTACATTGCACTACCACCTCTATACAAGATTCAACAAAAGGCCGGTAAGAAGAATCATGTTGATTACGCATGGACCAATGACGAATTAACCGAAAAGTTAAAGGAATTCGGGCAACACCCAGCTCTTCAAAGATTTAAGGGTCTAGGTGAAATGAATGCTGATCAATTATGGGAAACTACTATGGATCCTGAAAACAGAACATTAATTCAAGTTCAAATCGACGATGCTGCATTAGCCGAAAAACGTGTTACTACATTAATGGGTGACAAGGTTGAACCAAGACGTGAATGGATTGAAGAAAACGTTAAGTTCACGCTTGAAGAAGATGGCAGTATCTTAGATACCACCAAAGAAACAGAAAACGAGTAGATAGGAGGAACTATAGTGGTTAATCATTCAGTTATTGAAAAACTAACGCTTGAACAAATCATGAGTGAAAGATTTAGTAGATACTCTAAGTCAATCATTCAAGAAAGAGCGTTACCAGACGTTCGTGACGGATTAAAACCGGTTCAACGTCGTATTCTATATGCCATGAATAAGGACGGAAATACTTATGACAAGGGATTTAGAAAGTCAGCTAAGTCCGTTGGTAATGTTATGGGTAACTTCCATCCTCATGGTGATAGTTCAATCTATGAAGCATTAGTACGTATGAGTCAAGAATGGAAAATCAGAGAACCATTAATCGAAATGCACGGTAACAATGGTTCAATGGATGGAGATCCAGCTGCGGCTATGCGTTATACAGAAGCACGTCTAAGTAAGATTGCTTCTGAAATGCTAAGAGATATTGATAAGGATACTGTTGATTGGGTGCCTAACTTTGATGACACCGAAAATGAACCAACAGTATTACCATCTCGTTTCCCTAATCTATTAGTTAATGGTGCAACCGGGATTTCATCAGGTTATGCAACCGAAATTCCTCCTCACAACCTATCTGAAGTATTGGATGCTTTGATTTACCTACAAAAGCATTCAGACACTACTTTGGATGACTTAATGCAATTCATTAAGGGACCTGACTTTCCAACTGGTGGAATCGTACAAGGTCTAGACGGTATTAAGAAGGCTTATGAAACTGGTCGCGGTAAGATTATCATCCGTTCTAAGACAGATGTTGAAGAACTACGTGGTAACAAGACTCTTATTCGTGTCAGTGAATTACCATATGAAGTTAATAAGCTACAACTAGTTAAGCAAATCGATGAAATCAGAATTAACAAGAAGATTGACGGAATTGCTGAAGTTAGGGATGAAAGTGATAGAAACGGTCTATCAATTGCCATTGAATTAAAACGTGATGTTGATGCCACTGGTATTCTTAACTACCTATTTAAGAACACTGATTTACAAATCAACTATCACTTTAACGTCGTTGCAATTAATAAGATGAGACCAGAACGTCTATCATTAAAGGAAATCCTAGAATCATACCTAGATTACCAACGCTTGATTGTTGCTAAACGTACTAAGTACGACTTAAACAAAGCGATGGCCAGACAACACATCGTAGATGGTTTAATTAAGGCCTTATCAATTTTAGACCAAGTTATTAAGACCATTCGTGCAAGTGATAACAGAAAAGATGCATGTAATAACTTAATCTCTGAATTCGACTTTTCAGAAAAACAAGCGGATGCAATTGTTAAGTTACAACTATACCGTTTAACTAATACCGATGTAGTTGAACTACAAGCCGAAAAAGATAAGTTAAGTGCAGATATTCTAGAATACAACACCATCCTAAATGATAAGAACGAACTAAATAAGGTACTAACCAAAGAGTTCAAAGACATTAAGAAGGCTTATGGTAACGATCGTCTTACTAAGATTGAAGCAGAAGTTGAAGAACTTAAGATTAGTAAGACCATCACAGTGCCAGAAGAAGATGTTGTTGTGCTAGTAAGTCATGATGGATACCTAAAACGTAGTAGTGTTCGTTCATATAAAGCTTCAGAAGTTGAAGAAAATGGTCTAAAGGAAGATGATTATCCAATCTTCTTAGAACAAATGACTACATTACAACACTTATTCATGTTTACTAATAAAGGAAATCTAATCTATCGTCCAGTTCATGAAATTACAGATGCTCGTTGGAAAGAAACCGGTGAACATATTTCTCAAACTATCGGTCTAGCCGATGACGAAGAAATCATGAAAGTCATGTCATTTAAGACATTGAAAGAAACTGGTAAGTTTGTAATTTCTACTAGTGACGGATACATCAAACAAACTGAGTTTGATAAGTTAACTCCCGGTAGAAATTACCGTTCAAGACCAGCTGTATTTGAAAAACTAAAAGATGATAGTGCAAATGTAGTTAATGTTGATTACCTAACAGATGCAAATGCTAATCCAAATGTCTTTATTGCATCTAACGTTGGACTAGCTACTTGTTTTGAATTAGATGAAGTATCATATTCTGGTGCAAGATCTACTGGTGTTCGTTCAATGGACATTAGGGATGAAGAACAAGTTGTTGATGTGCAACTGGTAGAACAAGACGATAAGGTAGGGATGATTACCCAACGCGGATTCTACAAGAACATGAAGGTAGATGAAGTACCTCTTGCTAGTCGTGCAAGAAGAGGGGTTCAAGTTCTAAAATCATTGAAGAAGAACCCACATGAATTGGTTGACTTTGTAAAACTAGAAAAGGCCACTGACAGCTTTAACCCAATTAGAGTATTTACTAATAGACGCCGTGTCCATGATATTATGCCAGGTGACCATCCAGTAAATGATCGTCAATCAAACGGTTCTGCTGTTATGGATGTCGATGCTGAAGGTACACCAACCAGCATGGCTGTGTTACATCCCGAAGTAGTGGCGAATATTAAGTAATATAACTCCAATAGAAATTTATTATTATTATCATAAAATATATTGTTATTTTATGATGGATAGGTTATTATATTTTAATGAACTATTAATAGATAATAATATGTAATAAATGATATAGGGGTATAAGCATGAAAAAAACTAAGCAAGAAAATATTTTCTCTTCTAAGACACTTTCATACTTTTTGCAATTAGCAGAAACTATGAATTACACTCAGGCTGCGCAAATTTTGGGAATTACGCAACCGGCATTAACTCAACAAATTAAAAAATTAGAAAAGACTGTTGGCGCTCCATTATTTTACTCAATTGGTAAGAAGCTAAAGTTATCATCTGCCGGTAACATTATGCTTAAGTCAACTAAGGATATTTATGAAATTTTAAACCAAACTGCTGATGAAATTGAACAATCAAACAGTGCATCAACTGGTGACATTAACATTGGTGTTCTATCATCAATCCAAGTTAAAGTTTTTGAAAAGTTCATTGCTCAACTTTACAAGAAAAATCCTGAACTAAAGGTTAACCTAAGAATGTTAACTCGTAAGGAAATCTGGGAAAGTTTGGAAAACAACCGTATTGATTTAGCAATTATGTACTTACCAGATTCATCAATTAAGAACTGGAAGCCATACGAATCTCAAAAGATTATGAGCGATGACTTAATGTACATTCACCACAACGAAAAATTAGCTGGTAAGGATAAGATTAAGTTCAAGGACACATTGGATTGTCCTTGGGTTACTTACCCAGAAGATTACTTCTTAGATTCAATCCTAAAGACTGAATACAAAGATCAACTTCTAGATAATCCTAAGAGTGGCGCTTGCTTCTCAACTCCAGACCAAATTTTACGTTTTGCTGTTAATACTGGATTAAATACTGCTCTTCCAAGTTCATTTATGATTGACAAAGATGTCAAAACATTGGAAGATAATAATACATGGGTTGCCCGTTTGAATCCAAATATCAATTTTGATTTAGCGTTCGTTTACAGATCTAACAAGAAGATGATTCCTCGTGTTGGTTCATTCTTAGACGAATTCGATGCCTTCTTAGATGAAGAAGACTACCTATCAAGATTAAAGGACAACTACTAAAAATACGAAGGAAGTTTTATTATGGCTAAAGAATTAGTTTTCGGACACCAAAGTCCAGATACTGATGCAATTTGTGCAGCTATCGAATATGCATATTTACAAAATAAACTAGGATACGACGTTGAAGCCGTCGCTCTAGGTACTCCAAACGAAGAAACTAAATTTGTTTTAGATTACTTCGGTCAAGAAGCACCTCGTGTTATCACTGAAGCTTCATCAGAAGTAGACTCAGTTATGCTAGTAGATCATAATGAACCTCAACAAAGTGTTTCAGATATTGATAAATTAACAGTTACTCACGTAGTTGATCACCACAGAATCGCAGATTTCAATACTGAAAAGCCTGTATTCTACCGTGCTGAACCAGTTGGTTGTGTAAGTACTGTATTATTTGAAATGTTCAACGAAAAGAACGTTGAAATTCCTGAAAAATTAGCTGGACTAATGCTTTCAGCAATCATTTCAGATACTTTATTACTAAAATCACCAACAACTACTGATGTTGATAAAAAGGCCGTTGCTGAATTAGCTAAAATTGCTAAGGTTGATGCCGAAGAATACGGTATCAAGATGCTAAAGGCAGGTACTAACGTTGATGCTAGATCTGACAAAGACCTAATCGACGGTGATGCTAAGTCATTCACTATGGGTGGTAAGGCAGTGCGTATCGACCAAATCAACACTGTTGATTTAAACGACGTATTAAAACGTAAAGAAGACTTATTAAAGGCAATGGAAGAAGAAGCCAAAGCAGAAGGCTATGACTTATTCTTAGTAATTGCTACCAACGTATTAGACAGTAACTCTGAAGCCATCATTTATGGTGAACCAAAGGATGCTGTAGAAAAAGCATTTAACCAAAAAGTTTCAGAAGATACAATTGCACTTCCAGGTGTTGTATCAAGAAAGAAACAAGTTGTTCCTCAATTAACTGATGTTTTAGACTAATACTAGGACGTATTTAAAGGACACATCCTAATGGGTGTGTCCTTTCTTTATATAAAAAAATATCTGACAGCGTTGCTTCCGGAATACGGCTGTCTCAAATAAAAACAATAGGAGATCTTCAAAATGGTAAAGGTATTTAGAAATTTAGCTACTTCAAAGACAATGGATTTATTAGGAATCGCAATTATTTTCTTATCAGCGTTTCTTTCAGGTTATTTATTCGAATCACTAAACGATGTAACTCATTGGGGCCATTGGGCAATCTTTGTTCCATTCGGACTAATTAGTGCTTTTGACGCCTGCATGTCAATCATGTCTACTAGGTTAGTCGGCCGTTTTAGTAACCTAGGTAACTGGATTGGTGTTCCTGAAATCATTCTTGGATGTGCAATTGATTACCTATTAGGAAACCATGGTGCAATCCTAACTTATCCAATCAGTTTTGTTATCCAAATTTGGGCAATTAGGACATGGACTAACTCTGATAAATTCAAGAAATCTGATTTTATGAATACCAAAAAGGGACAAATTGTCTTCGTACTATTATCATTATTATCATTGGCATTCAGTTTTGGTATTAATTACATTGGATACGGTAGTTTAAATTCATCTGATTTCGTTTTATATGTATTAACTAGTTTTGTATTCGGAATTTCATTAATCGCAAACATCATGAATGCAATGAAGATATCTACACAATGGAAATTCTGGCTATTATACGACTTTATTCAACTAGCTAAGGCAATTAGCCAATTCAACTTTGCAAACGTCGGTAAGTACATTTATTACATCTTAATGGCACTTGCTGGTAATGCATATTGGAAGGATTAATTAATATATTTTTCTGTGCTAATAATTTGCATTATTTTTTATAATCATTATTATTATAGTTATGTCGTGTACGATATATATCTCCATCGGATATATCAGATCAAACAAAAGGAGCTGTTACGATTATGAAGAAATACAGTGAAGAAGAATTAAGAAGTAGACTAACTGATGAACAATACGAAGTTACTCAAAACGCCGGTACAGAAATGCCATTTTCAAATGAATATGATGATTTTTTTGAAGATGGTTTATACGTAGATATTGTATCAGGTGAACCTTTATTCACTTCAAAAGATAAATACAACTCTGGATGTGGTTGGCCAGCATTTACTAAGCCAATTGAACAAAGTAGCATTAAGAGTAATTTAGATACCTCACATGGTATGGTAAGAAACGAAGTAAGAAGTAGCGAAGCTAACTCACACTTAGGTCACGTTTTTCCTGATGGTCCTAAAGACAAGGGTGGATTGAGATACTGCATTAACTCTGCATCACTAAGATTCATTCCAGTTAATAAGTTAGAAGAAGAAGGCTACGGCCAATACGCTGCAGAATTTAAATAGGAAAGGAGATTTGTTTTATGAGTAAAGATACAGCTATTTTCGCAGGAGGATGTTTCTGGTGCATGGTTGAACCATTCGATCAACAACCAGGAATTGAAAGTGTTATCTCAGGTTACACAGGAGGACACGTTGCAAACCCAACATACGAACAAGTATGTAGCCATACAACAGGTCATACTGAAGCCGTTGAAATTACATTTGATCCTGAAGTAATTTCATACAAGGATTTAGTCGAAATTTACTGGAGACAAACAGATCCAACTGACGCTTCTGGTCAATTTCAAGACAGAGGTGACAGTTACCGTCCTGTTATCTTCGTTAACAGTGAAGAACAAAGAAAAGTTGCTGAAGAATCAAAGAAGCAACTAGCTGAAAGTGGCATGTTTGATGAACCAATCGTTACATCAATCGAAGATGCTAAACCATTCTATCCAGCTGAAGACTATCACCAAGATTTCTACAAGAAGAACCCATTAAGAGCTCAAATTGAAGAATTAGGTGGCCGTCAACAATTCAAGGATACAAAGTGGGCTAAATAAGATAATAATAAAAAAGGTTCCTAGCTTATGCTAGGAACCTTTTTTTAATACTTATGTCTGTAATAGTGGCGACGTGAATGGTATGTTCGATGTTCAGTTTCTTTCTTGTATTCTTTACGGTACTTTCTTTCGTAGTGCTTTTTAATTTCGTGATGAACGACACCCGCTACCACGGCATCTCTTACGTAGTGGTGTTTTCTGTATGAGTTACGGTGATTATTGAACGATGGTGCGTTTGCAGGTGTAGGTACCTTAATCTCGTTATTTATCTTTGATCTACCGGTTGAATAGTCGAATTCAACACCCGGTTGAACATTAAAGATGTAAACGTTAAAGTTCAGACTTCCATCGGTTGAAATAGCTTGCATATGAATACCACGAGCCATTAATTCATCTCCTCTAAAAATAGGGGTAACTTGGAAAATGACCTTTTTATCTTTTCTAAGTGCTTCTCTTACTTGTGATTCGTAAATGGTTTGTAGTTTTTGATTACTGAATGCAGTTTGCGTAAATAGGTTCTTCAAATTATTTTGATCACCAGATTGTACTGATGGTTCGTATTTACCATTTACACTGATTCCCTTAGATAAACTGTAAGCAATTTCATGACCACGGTTAATAATAGCATCATTATTAACGAACTTTTGATGCCATCCAGTTGGTTGAACCACTTGTCTGGTTCTTAGACTGTCGTTGGCAATATTACGCTTTTCTAGGTAAGCAGTATTACCTTCAGATGTTCTGTTTAAGGAATCTAGATTGGTGTATTCTACGTGATTGTATTTCCAATCAGATGCTTTTAGGTTAGATGCATCATTATTAACAGTCATGATTGCTGACGTGTTATTTTGGTAGTTTAGTGACGCTAAATCACTTGTATTAGTATTTGACAAATCTTTGGTAACGTCTGATGATTTGCTGCTCTTGCTAGCAGTGTTTTCGTTACTATTATTTGCACAGCCACTTAGAACTAATGAAAGTCCAATAGTAAAAGAGGCCATTAGTTTAGTATATTTCAATTAAAAATCCTCCTAATAAACCTATGTATGATAAAATAGTTGTCTAATGTTAAATACGTAAGGAATGTTATTTTTGGCGCTAAGAAAAACGCATATTGCTTCAGCAGAAGCAGTAATGATGGGATATGCCATTTCGACTAATCAACCATTACCAATTATCATAACTGAGGCGATTGGTGTATGGATTGGTAGTCAACTTCCTGATATTGATCAAAGACAAACTAGAATAAATAAGAAAACCGGTGTAGAAACATCCGTTCTGACCTTATGGGGTCATCGAACCTGGTCACACAGTATTTGGATACCAGTCTTCCTATTTATTTTAGCACGCTACAGCTCTAATAGCCCAATCTTAAATGGAATAAGTGTCTATGGATATAAAGTGATGGGATACTTTTATTTTACGTTGGTTTTGGGATACTTTTTACATGAACTGTTAGACGCTTTTTCAGTTGAAGGAATTAGATGGCTATATCCATTAGGAAATCGTAAAATTATACGTAAGAAGGGCATATTTAGATATAAAGTTCATAGTATGAAAGAAATCATGATTAGATATGTTTCTGTTGTTATGGTAGTGATTGAGTTAATTTTCTATTTATATAAAAACTTAAAATAAAAAGGGGTGCATCCGAAGATGCATCCCTTTATTTGTTTTCTCTTAATTGATCAACGAATTCTTTACTTGGTGTTACAAAAATGGTCTTTTGACCTTCGTAAATAACAAATCCAGGCTTAGAACCATTTGGTTTTCTAATCTTTTTAACTTGGACATAGTCAACAGGAACAGTTGCTGAATCTCTTGCTTTAGAGAAGTATGCGGCAAGCATGGCAGCAGTTTCAATGGTGTCGTCGTCTGGATTGAAGTCCTTGATGATAACGTGAGAGCCGTGAATCTTTTGTGTATGCAACCAAGTATCTCGCTTATCAGCATCCTTCATTGTTAACTTATCATTTTGTAGGTTATTCTTACCTACAATAATATGAATGCCTTTATCAGTAATGAACTCTTCAGGCTTACTGATCTTGGTATTCTTATTTTTATTCTTAGTGTTTCGATTGTTATGATGCTTTAAATATCCTTCGTTTTTTAGTTCGACTTTAATGTCGTCTAAATCGGATGGGTTGGCAATCTCAATTTGTGAAAGAATATTTTCAAAGTAATCAATTTCGTCATTGGTTTTCTTCAATTGTTCCGTCACAAATGAAACAGCATTCTTTTCCTTTTGATAACGTTTAAAGTACTTTTGCGCGTTTTCTGAAGGAGTTAATTGATTAGAAATACTGATGTCGATTTCGTTCCCATCGTCATAGAAATTAGGTAGGGCAATTTTAGTCATTCCTTTTTGAATCTTGTATAGGTATGTGGTTAAAATTTCACCCTTAATACGGTATTCATCGGCATACTTAGTATTATCCAAGGTCTTTTCAAGTTTCTTCTTCTTATTTTTATTCTTCTTTAATTCACTTCTAGCAACCTTAATTAATTGGCCACCTTGTTCGCGAACACGGTCCAATCTAGCCTTTGTTTCGTAGTAGTTATCTAGTAATTCACTTAATGTATCATATTGAATGTTATTATCTTCAAACGGATAAACATTAAAACTATTACTCTTACCATGTTCAATCATGGTTGGAATTGGATTATTAAAATGATCGAAGAACTTATCAAACTTATCTTTGACGGTACCATCTTCATGCATTGCTTGAGCAAGATATAGTGATGTGTCTTTACCAAGTCCTTGGATTCTCTTACGTAGTTCAGCGGATAGAACCTCTTGGTTAGGGAATTCCTTGGTTAAGTCTTCAATTTGTTGATAGTCAACGTTTTCATCAAATGGATTAACCATGTCTTGGTTTGGTGGGGTGATGTATGTGTCACCGGGCAAGATAGTTCTGTATCTATTCTTATCTGCACCAATTCGTTTGATTGCATCGATGATTCGCATATCATCTTGCGTATCTACTAAAATGATATTACTGTGTCTAGCCATGATTTCTACGACTAAACGCATTTCCTTTAAATCACCAATTTCATTTCTAGTTGTGAAATGAAAAATCATTACACGGTCGTTATCAATTTGGGATACTTTCTTTAAAACTGATCCACTAAGATGTTTTCTTAATGTCATTGTGAAAGTAGTTGGTGTGTGCGGGTTAACATATGGAATTTTTGAAACTTGCACACGCGCATAGTTAGGGTTGGCTGAAATTAAAATTGGATAGTTTTCATGATTTGAACGAACTGTTAATACAATTTCGTTATCATATGGTTGGTTGATTTTGGATACTCGACCACCTGAAACTAATTGATTTAATTCACCAGTCATTGCATGAGTAAATGATCCATCAAATGACATTATCTCATCTCTCTTTCGTACAAAGTATTACATTCTAGTATAACTGATATGCAAGCAAATTAGCAAAAATAACAGAGTTCTCATGATATAAATATGTTTTAATGTTATAATTTTATTTATAAATAATCGTATGTATTATGAAAAAGGATGAAAGATAATGAAAATTGCAATCGTAACAGATAGTACTTCTTATTTATCAAAAGAAGAACAAGAAAAATATGGAATTCATATTGTTCATATGCCTGTAATGATTGATGGTAAAAGCTATGAAGAAGGCAGCAACATTTCAACGGATGAATTCTATGAAAAACTAAAAAACTCACAATCATTTCCAAGTACATCACAACCACCAATGGGTGAGTTGATTAACTTGTATGATTCATTGGCAGATGAAGGTTACGACACTGTAATCAGTATTCATTTAGCAAGTACCATTTCTGGTTTTTACAATTCATTGTCAGCGCTTGCACCAACCATTGAAAACATTAAGGTAATGCCTTATAACTCAAAGATTACAGTAAAACTAATGGGTAACTTGGCAATCGAAGCTGCAAAGAAAGTACAATCGGGGGCTAGCGTAGATGAAATCATTGAACATTTAGATCACGTTAGAGACACAATTGATGAAGTATTCGTTGTTGATGACCTACAAAACCTTGTAAGAGGTGGAAGATTATCAAATGCTTCAGCATTTCTAGGAAGCTTACTTAAGATTAAGCCATTACTAACTTTCGATAAGAAGAGTAATGAAATTGTGGCATTTGAAAAAGTAAGATCTCGTAAGAAGGCACTTAAACGTACTGAAGAAATCTTCAAAGAAGCTGCTTCTAAGGTTGATTATCCATTAAAAGCAATCGTGATTAATGGTAATGATCCAGAAGCTGGACATGAATGGAAAGAAAATATTCAACAGTTATATCCAGAGATGAGCATTGAAGAAAGTTACTTTGGACCTGTTATTGGTACCCATTTAGGTAACAAATCACTTGCTTTAGCTTGGATGATAGATACTGACAAAAAGGACTAGTGTTGACTAGTTCTTTTTTATTATTAAAAAACAATTAGAAAACACATTGCTTTTTCTAATAATTAGTTCTATACTCATAACAACTTTTAAAGATATGAGGTGTTGTTTATGAAATACGGAATTATTGGAGCAGGAGCAATGGGATACAGGTATGGTGTTTTATTGCAAGAGAATGCCGGCGTGGAAGTAGATTTCATCGAAACATGGGAACCTAATATTGAAAAGGTAAAGGAACAAGGTGGTGTTTACGTTTCACGTGACCACGAAAATAAACATCTGGTGCCGATTAATATCTATTATCCAGAAGATTATAAGGGTCATCCTGATGTTTGGATTATTTTTAAAAAACAAATGCAACTGGAAGAAGAACTTAGGAGAGATAGTGCTGCTGGAATCTTTCATGATGATCAATATGCTTTTTCTGCGATGAATGGAATGGGGCATTTTGATAAAATCGAAAAATATTTTGATAAAGATAAAATCGTTTGTGGTACCGCGATGATTGCGACTGTTTTAAATGGACCTGGAGATGTTGATTTCATGGGACCTGTAAATGGAGAAGCAATGCACTTAGCTCCATATAATGATAAAAAACCGGATGCAACTGTTAAGAACTTATACGATGACTTGAAAGAAGCGAAATTAGGCCCAATCATGGCCAATAACTGGATTAACATGTGTATGACTAAAGTTGTGTTTAACGCTGTTGTTAACACTCTTTGTACAATGTTTGAAGTTCAAATGGGACAGTTCATTCAATATCCAAAAGCACCAGAAATGGCAAGACAACTATTTAATGAGTCATTTGATGCGTGTGAAAGAGCGGGGATTTATATGGATGAAACAAGAGATGAACAGGTTCAATCCGTTATTGATACCAGTCATACTCTAAAATATCATTATCCTTCAATGTATCAAGACTTCTCAAAAGGTAGGGAAACAGAAGTTGATTACATTAATGGTTACATCGCTAAGTTAGGTAGGGAAAATGACTACGTTTGCCGTACACATGAGTTTGTTGTAAACCAAGTTCATCTAGTTGAACAAATGAGACAATTCAAATAATTGAACGATGAATGTAATTGTTTTGTAATTATAAACATGATAATATTGAGTTGTAACAAAAAATTTGGGAGTAGGTAGTTATGCGTAAAGTGCAGGCGGAACGGAATGTGAACGCCTGACGAAAACTTAGGTTGCGATGTAACTACCGCATTCGCCACAACTTTTTTATAATATCAACTTTTATAATTATATGAGTGGCAGCTCCACTAGGAGATGTCTTTTGATGAATGTTTCAACTTTATTCAGGGTTCCGCGTATTAACGTAAGGGACGCCGCTACAATTGCTATTTTAATGGCAATGACTTATGTTTTAGGAAGAGTCGGTATACATACACCAATCATTGTATTTACTTTCTCATTTTTAGCTACTGCTGTATTGGCTTCAATGTACGGACCAATCGTAGCAGGAATCGTAGGTGGGGTATATGACGTATTCGTTACGATCCTAAGCGGTCAAATGTATTTGCCTGGATTTACAGTATCAGCCGTTCTATCAGCTTTCATTTTTGGTTTATTCTTATACAAAAATGAAAAGTTCAGTCCATGGAAAGCTATTTTGGCTCAATTGGTCATTACATTATTAGTAAATACTTTCTTGAATACTCTATGGTTATCAATGTCAACATTGACAGCTGGATACAGTTTCAGGGTATTCTTAATGACTAGATTGATCAAACAACTTATTACAACACCAATTCAAATGGTGCTACTAGTAGTTGTGCTAGGTAATCCAATTATGCAAAAGTTGATAAAATCTCGTTGGAAATAATTTAGATTTGGAGTGTAATTATGAGTACAATCTATGATTACCAGTTAACTGAAATGAATGGTCAATCCATCAATTTCGGTGATTTAAAGGGTAAGGTTATCTTAATAGTTAATACAGCTAGCAAGTGTGGTCTTGCTGGACAATTAAAGGATTTACAATACTTATATGATAAGTACAAGGATCAAGGACTTGTCTTAGTCGGTGTACCATCAAATCAATTCCACATGGAATTAAATAGTGATGAAAAGACCAGCGAATACTGTCAATTACATTATGGGGTTACATTCCCAATGGCTAAACAAGCAAAGGTAAATGGCAAAGATGAACTACCATTATTTACATACTTGAAGTCAGCATCTGGTAAGGGTCGTATTAAATTTAATTACACCAAATTCTTGATTAATAAAAATGGTGAATTCGTAAAACGTTACTCACCATTAAAGAATCCACGTAAAATTGAACAAGATATTATCAATGAACTAGATCAATAACTAAAAGCATCCGTTTCGGGTGCTTTTGTTGTATAAAGGGAGATTTTAGCAATGTTTAATCAGGAAGTACTAAAAGAGACACGATTAAGAACAATTGAATCATTAAAAGATTTATATGGTTTGTTGGTTTCATCTGCAATAGCATGGTTAGTAGCATTGATTGGTGTTGCACTAGAAACATTTCAAAACTCATTGGAACGTGCATATTTCTTTTTACCAAGTATGACGCCTAAACATTTTGAGAAAATCTATCATAATGATTTATCAAACACGTTCAAATATGGGGTTTTAATAATAATCAGTGCGATAGTATTATTTATTATATTAATGTGGTTACAACGTAAGCATGCATCTGTGATCAGTCGTATGGGTTGGTCAATCATTATTATTGTAATGGGTGGTTTAGTGATGGCACAAACACTTACCAATGTTTACATGAACCATGATAAAGGTATCAATTATTATCATCCAGAACGTATGTATCAAAACCATAAAGGAGGAAAATAATTATGATCGATTATGGAGCTAGCTATGTAATACAAGGTTTAATTGCATTAATTGCTAAAGCAATATATTTATGGTTTATAACAAAAGCTGTGGTATTAATTATAGTTATAGCAATGTTATTTGTCAGAAACTACTGGCGTGTATTAAAAGGAAAATATTAAATATAATATGAGCATCCAATACGGATTCTTTTTTTAATACAATTATTGATGGGGAATACAGAGAACACTTCTCAAATTATCTAAAATTATCTACTTTACATAATATATATTATGCGAAGTAGACTTAAAAAGAAGAAGTAGCAATGATTTTCAATTTTACATTTATTTATAACTTAATTTGATTTATATATTCCCGTAATATGTTTATGATATGATTTGTATAAATTCTTTGGAGGTTTTATTTATATATGATTACCTTTAGCAATCTCTCTGATAATAATGATTCAAGTTATTGGTTAGATCTTTATTCAGATTCGTTTCCAACTAATCAACGAATTGATTTCAATGATTTAACTAATATTGCTAATTTTAATGACTCCGTTCAAATGCTGTTAATTCAGTTAAATGCTAAAAATGTCGGCATTATTTATCTTGTTGATTTTGACGATCAAGCATTCATATTATATCTTGCTATTGATACTAATATGCGTGGTAACGGTTTAGGAAAATCTACCATAAACGCCTTGAAATCAAGGTTTAAGGATGGATTTATCCTTGAATCTGAGTCTGTTTTAGTCGATTCTGATAATCCTAAACAGCGAAATGCTAGATACCGTTTCTATACCAATAACGGTATGATTGATACGGATTTAGCTAGCAAGGATTCTGATGATGAATTCCACCTACTTACTTCAAATAAGGATGCTGGTGTTGATTTATACAAGAAAGCTAACCAAATCCTTGGTTTAGATGTAGATGTAATTAAATACAATAAATAGCAAAAAATAGGACGCTCTCTGCTGCACGTTAAAATGTTTATATGTATAGTTATACATTTGCGTGCAGTGTGAGACGCCCTAAATACATAAGATAATTTTGATAAGACTAATAACGTTGGTTTTTAAGTTTCATATGATAAAATGCATTCATACTTAAATTTTAAGGAGAAGCAAAATGAATGTTTTAAAGTTAAAAAAATCTACATATTTAATTATTGGGATAATAATTATATTGGTTGCTCTAGGAATCAGAAACACCATTGATAATGGAAAGTTCTATCAATTTACAAACAACAACGCTGGATTGCTTGTAAAAGCTGATGAAAACAAAAAAGTTATTTGGAAAATGGTAAACCAAGACTCGGATGTTACATATTTATATTTCAACAAGAATAACCAAGTATTAATTGCTGAAGATAAATCTGATCTAAATGGAATCTATAAGAATCCAAACAATTACAGTGATGATATCGGAACTTTTAAAAATAACGGTGGCGAAATTACTTTCAACATCAAGTATGACGAAGAACAAGTTAACATCAAACTTTACAATTTAAAAAAGGTTAACGATAACAAATTTGTTGGTATTAGTGAAACCGACTCTGGCAGTACCTCATTTAAGAAGAACATCACAATTACCAAAGACGGATTTATTAAGTAAAAAAGGGCGTCTACGTCTATTAAAAAAAGCATTCCAAAATGGAATGCTTTTTATTTATCATCGACTAATCTAAATTTGATTTTAGCCCCTACTTCTTGGGAACTATTAGCATGATCAACTTTGACGTTTAATTGTTTGAATGGGAAGGTTGCTTGCATATGAGTAACTCTGTTAGACATATCAGGCATATTCTTCATTAATTCGTTAATATCCAATCTCTTGGTGTAGAAACGAACAAGTGCCCTAACCCAATTAATTCCAGTTGCTCTGCTTAAGAATATTGTCTCAGTTAAACGTAGTGGTCTAATACCAACATACTCTGATTCGCCCTTCTTGTTTTGATTAAACAAGATTTGAACTAATCCAATCCAATTGGAACTTTGAATATGTGATTTAGATTCTTCAATATCTCTTTGTAATGCTTCATTATCTAAGACATATGGCGTCTCGTAAGCAGTTACGTAATCTAAGTCACTCTTATTATTACTAATTAGCTTTTCTGTTGAGATAAAGTAACTTTCATCTTGAGTCACAAAGAAGTTTAATGCATAGGTAACATCCTTAGGTAAAACAACTCCTGTTTCTTGATCAGGTGGCAATACTTGAACATTTAAATCAGTGTATTTCTTCAATTGTTTTAGTAGGAAATGTCTGTTTCCAGGAATGAATACTCTAACCGGTTTTTCAAGTTCAATAATATTTAGAATTGCCCCTAATTGAATTGGTTCAATGTATTGCTTATCACTAATTTGCGGACTTAATGATAAGGCATTTGGATTGTTATTCATCACGATTGTCTTGTAACCAATTCTGTGTAGTTGGATTAGCATTTCAGCTGTGTAGTAATCGGCTGCTGTATTAGGTCCCAGCTTGTTACCACCACGACCAATTACTAAAGCTGTCTTTTCTGATTCTTGACTAGATTCGTTTTCAATTTCATAACTACTGTAGAAAGAACGAATGTTTTGATCAAATTCACCAGCTGAAGGTTCAATTGCCTTATATGTTGGGTATTCACCAGCAGCATGGTATAGTTCTCTCACTTTTTCAATTGGTTGATGCCATGTTTCAGCCATCATACCATCACCAAAACCATGATCATGAGCAACTTCAATGGTGCTTAGTTTCATAGGTTCCTTAATGATTAGTTCTTCTACATCCAATAATTCTTTTAGTTTGTAGAAATAGAATTGGTTAATCTTGGTTAATTCCTCTAATTCATCCACTTGGTAACCACGTCTTAGCGCTTCAATTAGCACTAATAAACGATCTGACTTAGGGTGAATTAATTGACTGATTAATTCATCACTACTGATTTCGTACATGCTTGGTAGAACATCACGAGGTGAGAACTGAGAACTACGCAAGGCTTTTAACATTGCTTCTTCAACTGTTCTACCTACCCCAATGGTTGAACCAACAGACTTCATAGTAGTATTTAGATGTTGATTAGCTTCTGGAACATTATCAAATGGCCAGACTGGCATCTTAATTACTACGTGGTCTAATGTAGGTTCCATGATTGGTGTCAAACGGTGATAATTAGCATGCAATTGAATTTCTGGCAATGAATTGCCTAGTAAAAGATTTGTACATACGTAAACCAATGGATAACCTGTTGAGCGAGCAGCTAGTGCTGAACTACTATTAATCATCGGATTAATCTTTGTGATGTAGTAATTGCTACCGTCATTAGGATCTAGCGCAAATTGAATGTGGCATAAACCAACGATGTTCAATAAATCCATCATCTTAAATGTTGCAGTTCGTAGGCTTTGGTACTCAATATCTCCCAGTGTTTGAACTGGAGATATTACGATTGAATCACCAGAATGGACACCAACAGCATCAATGTTTTCCAAACCACTAATTAGAATCTTGGTGTTGGTTTGATCTCTAACCGCAACAGTTTCGATTTGTTTGTAACCAACGATACTCTTTTCAATGATACATACGCTGTCGTCTTCAAATTCTTCTTCTAGCATGTCAGAAAGTTCTTCTGCGTTATTACAGATGATTCTTTCAGTACTTTCCTTATGATTAACTTTTTTGATGTTAACTGGGAACCCAATTTCTCGAACGACTTCAAATGCTTCAGAATCACTTCTAACGATTTTAGAAGGTACTGCTGGTTCATCGATACTATTAATAGCAATCTTCATCTTATCTGGATTATTAATAACCTTTAAAGACTCTTTAGAGATTCCTAAAACACGGACTCCTAAATCGCTTAGAATTCCTTGGTTTAATAGTTCCTGCGTAACATGAATTGCTCTTAATCCCCCTGCGATTGGAATAATTGCATCAGGAGATTCCTTCTTAATTACATCAAGAACATTTTTTAAATTAATTTCTTTTATAAATACATTAGCCGGTTGAACTTCTGAAAGTGTAAGTGAAAAAGGATTATTATCAATCACTAGGACTTGAACGCCGTTTTTCTTTAAGGCTGTCATCATTTGAAATGCAGCAGCATCAAGCTCAGTTTCACTACCAATTTTAGAAGGTCCACCACCTAAAATTAATATCTTCTTGATTTTATTATCTATCATTAGTTATCTCCTTTGTGAGCTAACGTTTTCTAGAAATTCTTCGAACAAGTCTGCACTGTCTTGTGGACCAGGTCCACCATCTGGTGAGAATTGAACGGAAAAAGCAGGATAATCACGATGTCTGATACCTTGAACAGTTCCATTAACTAAATCAACATATGTAATCAATAACTGATCATGAATGATTGATTTAGGGTCAACAGCGTATCCTTCACTTTGCGATGCATAGATGATTTGATTGGTAATAACTTGTCTAATCGGATGATTACTACCATGATGCTCACCATCTAATTTATAGACGTTGGCATCGTTAGCTAATGCAAACAATTCGTGACCTAATCCCATCGCAAACATTGGGATTTCTTTTTGAACCTCTCTAATCATCTGTAAAACAGAGTCTGGTAAATCTCTTGGAGAACCAGGTCCGGTTGATAGCACAACGCCATCAGGGTCTAAATCAAAAATTTCCTGACTAGTTGTTTCAAATGGCATCACAATAACGTTGCAATCAAGGTCAGCCAACTTACGTAAAATACCGTATTTAAGACCGAAATCAATCAATACAATATTATATCCATCACCAGTATTTGGAAATGGCGCTTTGGTAGATACTTGATTTACTTGTTGGTTAGTAAGCACCGTTGCATGAAGTTGATCAAAAGCATGTTCATCATCCATATCAACGATACTTGCCTTCATTGTTTGTTTTCGATTTAAGCGACGTGTTAATTCTCTAGTATCAATTCCCGCAATACCAGGAATGTTATGTTGCTTTAAAAATAAATCTAAGTTTAAGTTTCCTAATCTATTGGTAGAAATATTGGAGTATTCCTTGACAACTACCCCTTTAGAATTAGTTACAATCGCTTCAAAGCTCTTGTGATTAATTCCAGTATTACCAATAGATGGCTGTGTAAACACAATGATTTGATTATGGTAAATTTGATTTGTTATAACTTCTTGATAGCCTAACATATTAGAATTTACAATAATTTCTCCAGTTGTGGTTGCTTCAGCTCCGAAGGCCTTACCTTTATATGAAGTTCCATCTTCTAATATTAAATATCTAGTGGTCATAACAACAATCTCCTTAAATATTTTATTTAAGAGTTACTTTTCATCAATTTCAACAGAATCTTGATCATCGATTTCATCAACTTGAACATTGATGATTTCTTGTTTTGAAGTTGGAATATTCTTACCAACAAAGTCAGCTCTAATTGGTAATTCACGGTGTCCACGATCAACTAATACAGCTAATCTGATGTTCTTTGGACGACCTAATTCAGCAATTGCTGATAAAGCAGCGTTAATAGTTCTACCAGTAAATAAAACATCATCAACTAAAATAATGTTTTTGTCCTTTAATGATACAGCTTCATCAGAAAGAACTGCTGGTTCATTGTCAGTGTGTTGAATATCATCACGATACTTTGTAACGTCGATTCCAACTACAGGAACTTCTTTGTTTTCAAGTTTTTGTAAACGGTTAGCAATGCGTTTTGCAAGGTAAATACCACGAGTCTTAATACCAACTAATACTAGGTTGTTTACCCCTTTATTTTTTTCGATAATTTCGTAAGTAATACGAGTTAACGCTCTTTGCATGGCCATTTTATCAACAACGACTTTACTCATTACAAATCCTCCTATTTTTGATTGTACTTATTTCTTAATTTAGTAATTGTTTGTTCGAAAATTTCTGGCAATGGTGTTTCAAAAATCATTTGTTCATTTGTTTTTGGATGAACGAATCCTAATTTCTTAGCATGTAAGAATTGTCCATTACCCTTTAAGGTATTCTTTGGTCCATATAATGGATCTCCAGCAAGTGGATGCCCAATATACTTCATATGAACTCTAATTTGATGAGTACGACCTGTTTCTAAAACACATGAAACAAGTGTGTATTCTCCACCAAAGCGTTCTAGAACCTTAAAATGAGTAACGGCATTCTTTCCATCATCTACGATTGCCTGTTTTTTACGGTCTTTTTTAGATCTACCAATTGGGGCGTTAATTACACCGCTATTTTCTTTGATATTTCCATGTACTAACGCAATATACTCACGAATGTTTGATTTATCCTTTAATTGTTTGGATAAAGATTCATGAGCATAATTGTTCTTAGCAACCATTAATAGACCAGATGTATCTTTATCAATTCTGTGAACGATTCCTGGTCTGTAGGTTCCATTAATTGTTGAAAGTGGTGAATGATAAAGCAATGCATTCACTAATGTATGATCAGGATGCCCTGGAGAAGGATGAACAACCATTCCTTGCGGCTTGTTAACGACAATTACATCGTCATCCTCATATACAATATCGATGTCGATGTTTTCAGGTTCCACGTTCATTGTTTCTGGTTCAGGAATGGTTACCTGAATTACTTCACCGTCTTTAACATCGTATTTTGCCTTTTTCTTTTGTCCATCTACCAAGACTAATCCGTCTTCAATCAAACTCTTGGCTCTTGAACGACTTAAATCATCAACGTTATCAGTTAATGATTTATCTAGTCGAACACTCCCCTTTGTGACTGTATAAGTTACTGTATCTTTAATCTAAATCACCATCTCTTAAAATTGCAAAAAATAACAAGATAATTCCGAATGTAATGCAGATATCTGCAAAGTTAAACACTGGGAAATTAATAAAATCAACTTGGAACATATCAACTACATATCCTTGTAAGAAACGGTTAATGAAGTTACCTAAAATTCCAGATAATAAAATTGTTGTACTTGTTAAATAAAGCTTTCTACCCTTTAATTTTATCATAAAATAAACAATCGCTACGACTGCTACTAAGGTAATAATGGAAAATAACCATTGTTGACCTTCCAAGATACTCCAAGCAGCACCGCTATTATGCAGATTGGTAATTGATAATACACCAGGGATGATTGTTGTACTGGATGTTTCTGAAATGTTTGCAGAAATCCAAATTTTAATTGCTTGATCAATTCCAACAAGAGCACATAGGCTAATTAAAATATATACAATTGGCATTGAAAAACTCCTTTAGAATAGTCCGGTAATCTTACCATCATTATCAATATCCATGTCTAATGCGGCAGGATGTGATGGTAAACCAGGCATTGTTAGAATCTTACCGGTTAATACAACGATGAAACCGGCACCTAGTTTAGGTTGAATGTCAGAAACATTAATTGAGAAGTCAACTGGTGCTCCTAACTCTTTAGCATTATCAGTGAATGAGTATTGAGTCTTAGCTACACAGATTGGTAATTTATCCCAACCATTTTTAACTAGTTTCTTTAGTTGTGTCTTAGCTTTATTACTTAAAACAACACCATTTCCACCATAAATTTTAGTAACGATGGCGTTTAACTTGTCCATGAAGTCATCATCGTTGTTGTATAGAGGTTTGAATTCTTGATTGTTGTCACATACATCAACTAATTCTTCAGCTAATTCAATAGCACCTGCACCACCGTTTTCCCATACAGTTGTGTTGAATGGTTTTACACCTTGTTCTTTGATGTAATCGTTTAGTGCATTAATTTCTTTTTCAGTATCGCTAGTAAATTCATTTACAGCTACTACGACTGGTTTGTTGTATTGCTTCATGTTAGCAATGTGTCTACCTAAGTTCTTAGCACCCTTTAGCAATGCATCTACGTTTTCTTGATCTAGGTCGTTCTTGTTAACACCACCATTTAGTTTTAACGCTCTAACAGTTGCAACGATAACAATTGCGTCTGGACGTTTGCCCAACTTTTCAGATGTAATGTCTAGGAACTTTTCTCCACCTAAATCAGCACCGAAACCAGCTTCAGTAATTGCGTAATCAGCATGTTGAATGGCTGCTTTAGTAGCTAAAATACTGTTACATCCGTGAGCAATATTAGCAAAAGGTCCACCATGAATAAATGCTGGAGTATGTTCTAGTGTTTGAACTAAATTCGGTTTGATTGCATCTTTTAATAGTAGTGCCAATGCACCAGTAACACCCAAATCACTAACAGTAACTGGTTGTCTGTCGTAGTTGTATCCAATTAGGATTTTACCTAATTTTTCTTTTAAGTCGTCTAAATCTTCACTTAAACATAGAACTGCCATGATTTCACTTGCGACAGTAATGTCAAAGCCGTCTTCACGAGGGACACCAGATGTGCGTCCACCCAATCCAACGATTACGTTTCTTAATTCTCGGTCGTTAATGTCAACGACTCTCTTCCAAGTAATTGTTCTAGGATCAATGTTTAGCTTGTTACCATGATGAATGTGATTATCAATTAATGCTGATAATGTGTCATGTGCTTCGGTAATAGCAGGAAAATCACCTGTAAAGAATAGGTTAATATCTTCCATTGGAGCTACTTGAGCATATCCACCACCAGTAGCACCACCCTTAATTCCCATAACAGGTCCAAGTGAGGGTTCTCTTAGTGCAATTGCTACAGACTCATTAATTCTGTGGAATGCGTCACCTAAACCAATGGTCAAAGTGGTTTTACCTTCACCAGCAGCGGTTGGATTAATTGATGTTACTAAAATCAGTTTACCGTTTTTTGAACCGGCAAATGGTAAGTTGATTTTCGCTTTATATTTACCATAAGGATCCATTTGATCGTCACTTATATTTAAACTTGATGCAATTTCGCTAATATTTTTTAATTCAGCTGATTGTGAAATTTCAATATCTGTTTTCATGATAAGAACATCTCCTAGAATTATGTAATTATTTTTTAAGTAAGTTGCTTAGCTCAATTATTGAATTGACAGGCAATAACAATCTGTAGTGCTTTTTATTAACTTCAATGTCTGCGGTATGCTTAGTGAATCTAACGTCATCAATATCGCTAATATTTGCTTCCAACCATTTTGGATTCATTAGCTTACTTACTGTTATTTTATCATCTTCAATGGTAATTCTTCTAAAAATAATTTGAAAAATCGCAAATAAGAAGAATACTAAAAAGAAAAAGATTGTAATCCATTGAATCACTGTTACTTCAAGCCAAAAAATAATTCCAATAAATAGAAGAGCAAATGTCCAAGCCCAGGTAATTACTGTATACAAAGGTTCTGGCTGGTATAAAAATGTTCGTTTTTGGGTTATCATTAAGTAAAACCTTCCTTTGGAGAATTAGATTATGTTTAAATTATACACTGATGCGGCCACAATGAACAATTCTGGGAACAGTTCTTGTGGAATTTTAATTGTTCATGATAGTGAACAATACCAAGAAAAACTTAAATTAACTTCAAAAGATAATCATGAAGCAGAGTTTGAAGCCTGTCTCCTCGGCTTTAAGGCGATTTCACCATTAACTAATAAGGACTCAATCATTGTTTATTATACTGACAGTAAAATTGTTCATGAAAGTTTAGAAAAGCAATATGCTAAACACTATCAAGAATATGTTGATCAAATCTTAGAAGAACAAGCTAAGTACAGCATGGTAATCAATAATTGGATTCCAGATACAAAAAATGAAGGTGCCCATAATCTTGCGACACAGGCCCTTCACTTATTTTACTAATTTAATATAATTTTCAATTGGTTTGCGATATTCATCGATATCGTAATCGATTTTATCAGCAATCATTTCTGCTAAAATCTTACCCACTAAAGGTCCAGTTGTTAAACCAGATGATCCTAGTCCACTGCCGACTAGGATTTTTTCATATCCAGGGATGCATCCAAAGAATGGCGCGAAATCTGAGGTATATGCTCTGGTACCAATCTTTACTCTAATTAAGTTTTCGGCATTAATTTGATTAGACATACTATGAGCACTATTTAATAGTTCATCAATAATATCCGCATCGGCAGATAAATCGAACCCCTTATCATTTTCATGACTAGCTCCCACAATTAAACGTCCATTACCTAATGGGATGAAATCTGATTCCCCTTCAGGCATTACAACTGGCATATCAACGTTAGCACCAAAAATTTGAGTGGTAGATAATTCAATTAATTGTCCCTTTTGTGGTCTAACATCAACATCTAAAGGAAGTTCTTTTAAAATATCCTTTGTCCAAGCACCAGTTGCTAAGATGATATTATCGAATTCTAGGACTTGTCCATCTAATTCAACATTACCATCTTCATTAATTGATACAGCTTGCTTAATTATTGTTAAATTCTTTTTCTTAGCAATCTTAGTCAAATGACTGGCGTATTTATCACCATTCAATCTAGCACCACCTGAAACGAATACACCAGGATAGGAATTATCGATAATCGGAACAAATCTCATTACCTCATCTGCAGTTAATTCCTTAATTTCACCAATTGTATCAGTCTCATCACGACGTTCTTCAGCTAATTGATAAAGTTCTTTTAGCTTTTCAGAATCTTCACGCGTAATGATGGTACCGCATTGGTTATAAATGCTTTCAGGCATTTTGGATTCCTTAGATATTTGTCTTAACAATGTTGCCCCGTCACGGGCTAGATTATACCATTTTTTATTTCTTCTTTTTGATAACCATGGTGAGATGATACCTGCAGCTGCCTTTGTGGCTTGACCGTTACCATCATCAAACATGGTCACTTCGAAATCGTTACCAGAATCTAGTTGGCTTAAGAAATAAGCAGCCGTTGATCCGACAATTCCGCCACCAATAATTGCTATTTTCTTGGTCAATATATACACCCTTTATTTTCTAATCTTTTTACCCCAGAATTGGAAATAATCGGTTCTTAAGTAACCATTGTATAGTTTACGAGTCTTAGTTGGAGCTTGTCCGTAGAACTTATCAAATTCCAAATCTGATGTAAGGAAGTACTTAGACCAACTAGTCATTGGTTTAAATACGCGTCCTAAGCCCTTGTATAGCTTACGAACTTCTTGTTTATCACTTAAACGTTCACCATATGGTGGGTTTGAAACAACCACACCATTAATCTTGTCAGTCTTGAAGTCAAGAACAGACAATTGCTTAAATTGAATATCGTGAAGTAATCCAACTTCTTGAGCATTTACTTTGGCAATATCAATCATATTTCCATCTACATCAGATGCCATGATATCAAGTTCTTTGTCGTAGTCAGCTTTTTCATCAGCTTTGTTTCGAACATCTTCAACGACGTCTTCATCTACCCAATCCCATTTTTCACATGAGAATTCACGGTTAAAACCAGGTGCAATGTTTCTTGCAATCATTGCTGCTTCAATTGGAATAGTTCCAGAACCACACATTGGATCTAAGAAAGGCATATCTGGGTACCAACTAGTTAACATGATTAATGCTGCAGCCATATTTTCCTTGATAGGAGCAGGACCTTTGGCAACACGGTAACCACGTTTGAATAAACTTTCACCAGTTGTATCTAGGGTAACCATTACATGGTCTTTATTAATTCTAGTTTCAAGCTTGTAAAGTTGACCGGTTTCTGGAAGTCTTGTACGACGATGATATGTTTCATTTAACTTATTTACTACCGCCTTTTTAGCGATTGCTTGAACGTCTGGAACACTGTGTAATGCAGAGTTGTGTGAACGTCCATTCATTGGAAATTGAGCATCCATTGGTAACAATTCGTCCCATGGAAGTGCTTTAACGTTTTGGAATAAATTTTCAAAAGTCTTGGCTTCAAATTCACCAACAATAATTTCAACACGATCGGCGGTTCTTAACCAAAGATTGGTATTGATAATATCTTCAATTGTTCCTTCAAATCTAACTCTTCCGTTTTCGACTTGAACTTCATAACCTAAATCACGAAGTTCTCTACCAACTAAAGCTTCAATTCCGGCGGCACAAGTGGCCATTAATTTAAAAGTTTTCATTTAATTCATCCTTTTTATGAATTATTTATTTTCAATAAAAAAAGGGAGGAAGAAAACTTCCACCCTTTTCCTGAATGGTGTACATTCCTGTAAGCCATGTTTTGTGCTTTATATTTAAGTCAGGCCTTTAAATATAAAGTAGTAATCATCTATCTGAGAAATAAATTTCTCCCCCACACTTGGTTCAATTTCCGTGTGTGAAGCTCCCCTACCAAAGTTTGGGTTTCCCGCTCGCGGGGTTTACCGCGTTCCACCAGTATCGTTTCCGATCCTGTATCGTCACTGTGGCACTTTCAGAAGTACTAAAGCATAGCAAAACCTTAGCTCGTTTCTTCGCCATTACTACAAATTGTAGTCCCCCGGCTTATTTTTTCACCGAGCACGAACACTACAAGCATCGCAGCTTGTGCGAGAGTGGACTTTCCTCAGCCAACATAAGTTGACCGCGATTACTCAGAACATACACCAGTTATTAACGATTAATATCTGTCGATGCTACTTGGTCCTTCAGTAGAACCAAATACACGTTGTTCTAGGTTAGATACACGTTTTAAAAGTTCATTTTCAATACGTGTTCTACCTAAACTATCATGATTTGATGGTGCTGAATTTGAATCATTGAAATAACCAGATGGAGAAACGCTTGGTTCTGGTGTAACAGTACCAGCAGATTGCTTTAATCTTTGTACTTCCATTCTTAGTTGATTGTTTTCGTTTTCTAGACTATTGATTCGGTTATCGAATGCTTGGTAGTCCTTGATAATACCGTCCAAGAAAGTGTCTACTTCATTTGGATCGTACCCTCTCATCTTTTGAGAAAATGTTTTTTCTAAGATGTCCTTAGGGGTAAATTGTATATTGTTCATTATTCACACCTCATATCATAAATAATCACGAACAAGTATTATTGTACCAGAAATTTAAACATTTTCAATTTATTCCTCAAAATTATTTAAATTATTTTGGTACTCATTCGCGGCTTCTTGTAGTTCGTCAAAATCAATTAAATGATAATCATAGTCATGTATTTCTGAAAATCTTTTAATCTGCTCATAATCATATTGTGTTTTGCCAGGATTGTCAACATCATAGATTAGTAGCGCTCTATCCGTGTGGTTGAGCATAAAATCCTGATATGCTCTTAACTGCATTGGTGATTTATATGGATCATTAGAAACACTAGCAGAGAAGTCTACTTTATTAATACTTTGTGATAATTTCATTTGATTTTGTTCGTTCCATTGGTTACCAAACTCCTTGAATGGTAGCATCATAGAAATTTGAAATTCATCTGGATATTCCTCTTTTAACAGATCTGCTACTTCAACTGTCCATTGTTCGACACCCATTTGACCACCGGTTATTATCCAATCGACCCCATCTTCAATTGACTGTTTCAAATTATTTTCGATTACATTTTTAATAACTAGTTCTTTTGGATCCTTATCACTAAACACGCCTAGTTCATAACTTCGATATCCGGTTACCCAAAGTCTTGAGATAGTAACACCCCCTACCTTATTATTAACTTTTCAATACTAATGGTATAATATCATTAATAAACTTACAGTAATAATTTATTATTTTTTGAAAGGTGGTACACATGGCTATCCGTTATCCAAATGGTAAGGCTTATAATACCGGCTTGGATAAAAAGAATTCATCACCCAAGAGTAGATACGTAAAACCAACATTATATGGCGGTCGTGGAATGACTCTTGAAGAAGAATTGAATCGAAGCAATGAGTATTATTTAAGTAAAGATATTGCCGTAATACACAAAAAACCAACCCCTATTCAAATCGTTAAAGTTGATTATCCTAAAAGAAGCGCTGCTACGATTAAGGAAGCATATTTTCGTAAAGCATCTACCACCGATTATAATGGTGTATATAAAGGAAGATACATAGACTTCGATGCCAAGGAAACCAAAAATAAAACATCGTTTCCACTATCTAACTTCCATGAACATCAGGTAGAACATATGAGAAAATGCGTTGATAATGGCGGAATTTGTTTCGCAATTATCAAATTTGTGGTGTTAGATGAAGTTTATTTATTCAAGGCTTCCGACCTCTTTTATTTCTGGGATAAACAAAATAATGGTGGAAAAAAATCCATAAAAAAGGATATAATTGAGGAACTTGGTTATAAAATTAATTATTCATTAAATCCCACGATACCTTATTTGGATGCCGTGGATGAATTAATATAGACCGTAAAGGAGAATAGTAATGTCTCAAAACAATCCTAACTTGGGCAGCCGTGTCCAAAGAAACCAAAAGCAACATAAATCGTCTAAACACGCTACATGGATTAAAAAGGTCATTGTAGGTGGATTAGGCTTTATTTCATTGCTAATCGTACTAGGAAGTATCGTCTTCATGATTTATGCTTCTAGCGCACCTGAAATTAGTTATCAATCACTATCAAGTGATAACTCAACCAAGATTTATGACAATTCTGGCCATGTTATTTCACGATTGGGGGTTCAAGATCGAGACTATATCAAGTCCGACAAGATTCCTAGCCAACTAAAGAATGCGATTGTCTCAATCGAAGATCGTCGTTTCTACAAGCATCATGGTGTTGACCCAATCAGAATTATGGGAGCTTCATTATCAAACATAACTTCTGGTTCTTTAAATCTTCAAGGTGGTTCTACACTAACTCAACAATTAGTTAAGTTGTCAGTGTTCTCTACTGCTGCTTCTGATAGAACTTTCAAGAGAAAGGCTCAAGAAGCATGGTTAGCACTTAAGATCGAACGCACATATTCAAAGCAACAAATTCTAGAATTCTACATTAATAAGGTATACATGGGTAACAATGTATACGGTATGGAAACTGCTTCTGAATACTACTTCGGTAAATCATTAAGCAAACTATCTATAGCACAAACTGCTTTATTAGCTGGTATGCCTCAATCACCAAGTTACTACAATCCTTATGTATATCCTCAATATGCAAAGGAAAGAAGAAACGAAGTATTGAACGCAATGGCATCATATGGTGCTATTACCCAAAAGCAAGCAGCAGATGCTAAAAAGACAAGTATCAAGTCTGGTTTGGTTAAGAATCCTAAGAGCAGTTCATTCGAATCTGTTAAAGAAAAATACATTGATTCATATCTAAAACAAGTTATTCAAGAACTTAAAGCCAAGGGTTACAACACTCAATCTGGTTTAAAGGTTTACACTAACTTAGATTTATCTGCTCAAAAGAAACTTTATGATTTAGCTAACAACGATGCATCCGTTGGATTCCCTAACAACACCATGCAAGTTGGTGCAACATTAGTAAATCCAAAGACTGGTGCTGTTAACGCTATGATTGGTAATAGAAAAACTGATATTCAATTAGGTTTAAATAGAGCCGTACAAACTGATAGATCAAGTGGTTCTACTGCCAAGCCATTAATGGATTACGGTCCAGCAATTGAATATCTAAACTACCCTACTTATCAATTAGTTCACGATACTCCTTACACTTATGCTGGAACAAGCACAACTCTAAAAGATTTTGATGGTAGATATGAAGGTACAATTTCAATGCACAAGGCATTGGTTGAATCTAGAAATATTCCGGCCATCAGAACTCTTGAAAATGTTGGTGTAAGTAAGGCAACTGACTTCTTAAGTTCATTAGGTATGTCATTCAGTGATCCACTATCATTACAAAATGGTATTGGTTTATACATCTCAACTGAACAAGAAGCTGCCGCATACTCAGCATTCGCTAACAATGGTGTATATCACAAACCATACTTAATTAGTAAGGTCGTTACTCCTGATAACGAATCACATGACTTCAGTTCTGAAGGTTCTCAAGTAATGAGTCCTGCTACTGCATTTATGATGACATCAATGCTAAAGGGTGTTATGAACCAATCAAACGGTTCTGGTACTGCCGCTTACATTCCTGGTTTATACCAAGCTGGTAAGACTGGTACTACTCAATACCCTGACAACACTTACAACGGTTACCTACCTGCATATGCAGCAATGGATTCATGGTTCACTGGTTACACTCAAAACTACGCCCTATCTGTTTGGACCGGATATGATCACCCTTATCAAACGGGTAATTATCTAACGGCCGCTCAAACTGATATCGCTCAAAGAATTTACAAGTACGAAATGCAATACATTTCTCAAAACCAAACTAATAGCGATTGGGTAAAACCAAGCAATGTAACTGCTGTTAAGTCTGGTGGGCAAACTGAGTACTACAAAGACGGTTACTCATCTATTCAAGGTGATAAGACAACCGGTTATGCTGGTGGATCGCTTTCATCAGTACTAGATAGTACCAAGAAACAAACCAAGGATACTAAGTCAAACAAATCATCAGATGATGATGACGACAAGGATTCCCAAAAAGATAAAAACGAAGCTAAGAAGAGTTCTGGTTCAAACGGTAACAACAATAACGATTCAAACAAAAATCAACAAAATAACCAAAACCAGAACAACAATAATGGTAACGACACAAATAATGCCAATAACAAAAATCAACAAAATAACAACAATGGCAATAACAACAACCATTAATTTATAGCTATGAAAAAAGCACCTAGAAAAATTCTAGGTGCTTTTTTATTTGCATTCTTATTTATCAATTTTAAATAAAGGAATATCTGGTTTATTTTGTGTTCCCTTATCGCTAAATTTAGCGCTCTTGTTAAACTTTTGTTCATGGTTTCGACGATTACGTTCAACATCAGCTGGCGTCTTGATATTGGCTTTTTCCCAGTTGACTAAAATTCTATCCATATATTTCAAACTGTATACTTGATTTAAAACAGATTCTCTAAGTGCCAACTTAATCATTTGTGGATCGTATTCATCATCATTAATCCATTGGTTGATTGTTTCAATTTCGATTGGTGATAATGGTCGACCAAATTCTGATTCGATGGAATTAAATACCTTTTTACGATCAGACTCTGTAATCTCATTGGAAGCCATGTTGCCTTCAGAAACTTCATTTGTATTTTCATCTTCCGAAGTTTCTTGATTTAATTCTGATAATTTTTCGTACATTAAAGAGAAATCATATACATCAAAGGCTTGTCCCTTTGCATTTGATAGCGTCTTAATTCTCATTAATTTTTTCTCTACCAGTTCATGCAAAACTTGGTAAGCCTTTGCATTTGAAAAACCAGTTGCGTTTGTGATTTCGTTGATATCAGGGAAATAATTACCTATATCGATATTTCTTTTAATTTGAAGATAAATCACCAGTTGGTCACTAGTCATTCCTAATTTAGGATAATTCTTTAATAGATAATTAGAAATGGTAGTTTGACCTGATTGAAGTATCGTCTTTGCAAATTTATCCATTAAAACATACCCCTTTATCTATACGTTAGCAATAAATCTAAGTACTTTACCTGACTTGAAGTCAATGACAGCATAGTTTAATTCATTTTTAGAATTAAAGTAACTGACTGCCCAGGCAGGTTTTTCGTTAAAGATTGTTGGAGCAACACTAATCAACTTCGCAATTCTTTTCTTTTGGTTAGCGACACTTTTAGCTTCATTTGCTGAAATTCCGTCTTTGACGTTGACAACGTTAATGCTACCTGTCTTCTTTTCAATTATTACGTATTGTTTTTGGTTGTCTTTATTAGGACCTTCAATAGTGTAATAAGTTCTATTTAAATCAGACATGTAGAAATGATCAACTGATTTAATACCCACTTTCTTTTCTGCCAATGTAGTAGCTTGGTGCTTAGCAGATGAAAGTGGTTGTCTAGCCCATAGGAACAGACCCATGATTATTAAAATTAAAACGATAATGATTCCGATTATCCATTTAAAGATTCTGAAATAGTTAATCTTCTTTAAAAATGAAACATTCATCTTCTGACTCCCTTACACCTTTTTTAGTTTTTCGATAATCTTTCTTTTATCAAGTAACTGTGGCTTGATATGACTTGGAATTAAGTCAATTAGGTTACTACCATATGGCCCCTCGATGACCTCTTTATCCCTCAGATAAATTAATCCCTTTGAACCAGATAATTCTATCACATCTTTAATCGCATCTTTAATATTTAGGATGCTTAAAGGGATGGACAATCCGTCATTTGGATTACCATGCTCACTGTTAATTAAATCATATTGAGCTTGTAAGTAGATATCATCAAAAGAATCGATAGCCATTGAATCAATGATTAGTGTATTGATTGGTTTATTCTTGTTGCGTAATGATTTTAACAAATTATTATTTCCAACAATTATGTTCTGTGAATCAACAATAATCTTCTTAACAATCTTATCATCGTTTCCGCTGAAATCCTGACTTAAAATTACGTTGTGTTCGTTTACGTCAGATTCATACAAGGACTTAGCAATTTCTTTTACTCGTTGTTTTGAACGTGTAAGAATAAATGAATTGCCCTTATTATACTTCATCACTTTTTCAAGTGGCATCGGGATTTGTAAGGCTTCATCCATGATCAAATTAACCTGTCCGTTTAAATCATTTTCATCTTCGAACTTAATCATTCGTGTATTTTGACGTTTTAATTCCAATTTGTCGTAGAAGTATTGAGAACGTTTTGACGAATAGATGGCACTATCTAAGAAAATAATCCCCTTAAAGTATCGGTATAGTTCATTTGGCAAAATGTTTTCATTTCTGACTAATCCACCATACAATAATCCATTTTCAACATCCTTATCTTCATTAACGTTAAAAGCGAATACTAGTTGTTTATCTAATTTGTTTAGTTTAAACAAACGGACTAAGTTATTCTCGATAAATGAACAATATTCTTCTAACTTATCGAAGAACGCATATAAGATGGCTTTGTCGTGACCATTAAAATGATTAATTGATCTCTTCATGTCATCAACAATGTCCAAAATGGTTTGTTGGTTTCTAGAGATTGAGTTAAATAATGATTTCTTGTTCAAGACAAATGTCTTAAATCTATCAACATCTGGTTTAACAATGTATCCATCAACAGTTCTATTAAGCTTGCTCTTGGAATAAAAAGCATTAAGGAAGTCATCCTTAATTATTTCGAACTGATCAGTGTTCTTAGCTAATAGGTTTTCAATCTTCTTAGCCATGCCAGCTAACTTTTTAGCATTAGTAAAGATATCAAACACGTTTCTGTTATGAGTTTGATACATCAAGTTAGTAATATGATTACAAATTATCTTGTTTTCACTTAGCTTGAATTGGATTCGGTAGTTATCAAGTGCATTATCACTTAGCCTCCTAGAATCTTTAATCACTAAGTATGGGTCGTTTTGATGTAACTTTTGGACATTTTGTAATAAATAGTCATGAGATACCAAGATAACGTTAGCGCTTTGGTAATCATGAGCTAACTTCTTAATGTAGTATCCTCTATTTTGTTCATCACTAACGACGTTTAAGAAGTAGTTTTGGTTATTATCCTTATCCAGTTTTAATTCGTTAATATCACCGGTTTTTGTGAATGTTAACCAGACCAAAATCTTACACTTTAGAAACTCAGTATTCTTAGAGTTACTAACGACGTTTAGACTATCTGAAAACTTATCCAAATCGATATAATCAGTTACTGGTCGAACAATTAAACATCTAAGACGGTCAGAAGTGATTTTATTGATATTCTTCACTTGGTTGACCAATGCTGATTCAGAGTTAAAATCTTCATCGCCAGCGATAACAATTTTTTGATTCTTCTTAAGTAAATAACTAAGTGGGAATAAATAACTAAAATCATAGTTAAACTCCCTATTTTCCTCAATCAATAAATTATTGCTGTTCGATGCTGAATGATAATTACCATAAATTGAATTCATCAGTTTATTTTCAGTATTATTAAACTGAGTAACTCCCTTAAACATCTTTGACTTCTTACGTTTATTATTGGGGTACTTCAATTCAACAAAGTCACTATCAGTATGATATTTAATTTTTCTAACCTTTAGATTCTTAATATTCATAATCTTAGGGTTATCATCTTTGTGTTTTAAATGATAAGCACGTGTAAACATGATTAAAGTATCCATCGGAAGGGATGGATTAATATCTAAAATCTGTTTAACGGTCTTCTTTGGTAAATTATCCAATTGATGTAACAGGATAATTAAGATTTTAGCAGTTGCTAATGCGTCACTGCTTGATGAATGTGGATGATCATGAACAATATTTAGGCTTTTACTTAAATCTGTAAGTTTGTAACTTGGTTCAGTTGGTAATAGCAATTGACTTAATGTAACAGTATCAATTGCTTTGTTAGTTAGTTCTTTATGATTCACCCTTTTAAATTCAAAATTTAAAAATGGGAAATCAAAATTGACGTTATGCGCAACAAAAATTGTCTTATCCAGTAACTGATAAATCTTATCTGCTACTTCGGCAAATGTTGGTGCATTAACGACTGTTTGGTTTGATATTCCAGTTAATTTTGTAATTTCAGTTGGAATACTAATTTCAGGATTAATAAATGAATTAAATGATCCAATAATCTTGTTGTTTTGTACAAAAGTACAACTAAATTGGATGATTCGATTAGTATAGTTGGACTGACTACTACCAGTAGTCTCAATGTCCACCACTGAAAAAATGGTATTACTCATGATTTCGTTCACCAATCTTTCAAAAAATACTTAATTTAATAATACTACATTTATTAGGTGTTTATCTATTATTTCAGGACACAAATATAAATATTTAAGTTATTTTTATTATGATGATTTTATGATAATATTAACATTAAGAGAAAGTGAGCGATAACATTGACAAATCAAGCAATTGGACATAGTCATGCCAAAATAATACTTATGGGCGAGCACAGTGTTGTATATGGTCAACCGGCCATTGCACTACCCGTTCCAAAAATTGACTTAAACGTTAGAATAATGGAAAAACAAAATGGTATTTACATCAATAGTAAGTACTTCATTGGTAACTTAAATAATGTCCCAAATGACCTATTAGGAATTAAAAACTTAATTGATAGCACCCTTGCTAAACTGCACAAAGAGGATGCCTCTTTTGAGATGATTATTGATAGTTCAATTCCATCTGAACGTGGAATGGGCTCTTCAGCTGCAACATCAGTTGCCATCGTCAAAGCATTATTTCACTACTTTAATGTTAGTTTTGATAAAGATTTATTGCTTGATTTAAGTAATGTTGAAGAAACAATCACACACGGTAACCCTTCAGGTTTGGATACAGCAACCGCTGGATCAGATAATCCAGTATGGTTTATCCGAAATGAAACGTTAAACGAAATTAACTTCAACTTAAATGCTGTACTAGTAATTGCCGATTCTGGTATCAAAGGAAGAACCGACATCGCAATTAACTACGTTAAACAACAACTAAATAACAATAAAGAAGACACCATGAAATCAATTAAACATATTGGTGAACTGGTCACTCGTGCTAAGTTCGATATCGAAAACGATAATCCAATTGAACTTGGTAAATTAATGACTGAAAATCAAAAAGAATTAAAAAAATTAAAAGTAAGTAACGATAAGATTGATGAACTAGTTGAAATCGCTAATCGAAATGGTTCATTAGGTACCAAGCTAACAGGTAGCGGACTTGGAGGATGTATCATTGCTTTAGCAAGAAACATTCATGAAGCCCAAAGCATTGAAAATGCGCTACTAAAAGCCGGTGCCTTAGATACCTGGATTCAACCTTTTAACTAAAACTCGGAGGAAATTATACAAAATGTTAGGTGAAAAAATTACCGCGAGAGCACACACAAATATTGCCTTGGTTAAATATTGGGGAAAAGAAAATGAAGAGTTAATTATCCCTGCTAATAGTAGCCTATCGCTAACACTTGATGAATTTTATACTGACACAAGTGTTCAATTTGATGAGTCTCTTAGTTCCGATGAGGTTACCTTAAACGATAAGGTTGTTGATGATAAAAAAATCACCAAATTTATGGATATCATTCGTCAAAAAGCAAACATCCATACATTTGCGCGCATTGAATCAACCAATCATGTCCCTACTTCAGCCGGACTGGCATCTTCTGCTTCTGCATATGCTGCTTTAGCTGCAGCTGGTAGTAAGGCTTACGGACTTAATCTAAGTCAAAAAGACCTATCTCGTTTGGCAAGACGTGGTTCTGGTTCCGCAACACGTTCAATATTCGGTGGTTTCGCTGCTTGGAATAAAGGAACTGATGATGAATCCTCATATGGTTACAGCATTGAAGACCCGGTAAAAATGGACGTTAATATGATTGCAATCATTCTTGATAATCAACCTAAGAAAATTAGTAGTAGAAAAGGAATGAAGATTTCTATTGAAACTTCACCCTACTATCAAAGCTGGATTCAACAAACGACAGATGATTTTCAAACAATTGAAGCTGCAATAAAGGAAAATGACTTTACCACTTTAGGTAAAACAGCAGAATTAAATGCGATGAGAATGCACTCACTAACATTAAGTTCTGATCCTTCATACTTATACATAAATGCCGATAGTCTTGAAGTAATTAACATGGTTAAGGAACTAAGAGGAAATGGCATTGAATGCTATTACACAATGGATGCAGGTCCAAATGTCAAAATCATTTGTCAAAGTGACAAAATCAGTGCAATTACTGATAAGTTGTCAGATAAATTTTCTAATGACCAAATCAAAGTATCTGGACCAGGTGAAGGAATAAAGTATCTATAAATTGAAAGGACTAATTTAAAATGATTTCTGTAAAAGCACCCGGAAAACTATATATTGCCGGTGAATATGCTGTGGTTGAAAACGGCTATCCAGCTATCATTGTTGCAATTGATCAATATATTACAGCTAATATTAGTGAATCCGAAAATAATGTTGGTGTTATTCATTCAAAACAGTATGAAAATGAAAAAATTGAATGGGTTTTCGATAATAATCAAATTAAACCTCTAAACGATAATAGTTCTTTCAACTACGTAATTTCAGCAATGAAAACATTCGAGAAATATGTCGAAGAATTAAACATAAAACATAAATTATATAACATTGATATTGATAGTAATTTAAACAGTGAAGACGGTAAAAAATATGGATTAGGTTCCTCAGCCGCTGTCACAGTCGCAACAATCAAAGCTTTAAACGAACTATATGGTTTAAACTTAAGCAAACTACAAATATTCAAGCTAGCTGCCATTGCTCATTTAAGCATTCAAGGTAACGGTTCATTGGGCGACGTTGCTGCTAGTAGCTTTGGTGGTTGGATTGCTTATAGTTCATTTGATAAAGATTGGTTAGCAAATCAAATCAATCTAAAAGACGTGATGGAACAAAGTTGGCCTCATCTAATGATTGAACCACTTACCCCACCTTCTGACCTCGAATTACTTATTGGCTGGACAGGAACTCCTGCTTCAACTTCCAATTTACTTAAGAGCGTTGAATCATCATCAAACGTTGATAGATACAAGCAATTCTTAGTTAAGAGTAAGCGCTGTATCAATAAGATGATCAATGGTTTTAAAAATAAAGATATCGCTGTTATTAAAAATCAAATTAAAGAGAACAGAAATATCATCGTCGAATTGGCCAGTTTCACTGGCATCGACATCGAAACAAGCAAACTAAAACAACTATGTGAAATCGCTGAAGAATATAACGGTTCGGGAAAATCATCTGGTGCCGGAGGTGGAGATTGTGGAATTGCCATTGTTGAAAAACAATCCCCTATTAAAGACATCGAATCAAAATGGACAGAAAATGGCATTATTCCACTTCACCTAAATATCTACTCAGAACAGGAGGCATAATCAATGGTCAGTATCCAATCTCATCGAAAAGATGAACACGTTTCATTAGCTATTAAGTTCTACAACAAAACCAGTCACGCTGGTTTTGAGCAACTAAGATTTGTCCATCAAGGGATTCCAGAAATCAGTTTGGATGATATCGATACATCAACAACAATTGAAAATATCAAAATGGACTTTCCAATCTATATCGAAGCCATGACCGGTGGAAGCGAATATACAAAGAAGTTAAATCAAAAGCTAGCTAGAATCGCAAAGAGTACTGGGATTGCTATGGCCACTGGTTCTCAAAGTGTCGCTTTAAAAGACGATTCTGTTGCTTCTTCTTTTGAAATCGTGAGAGAAACCAATCCAAATGGAATTGTATTCTCCAATTTAGGCGCTTCAGCTGATGCTTCAAGAGCTAAAGCAGCGGTAAAAATGATGAATTCTAATGCGATTGAAATTCATATTAATACTCCGCAAGAAATGATTATGCCTGAAGGTGATCGTGAATTTAACTGGATTGAAAATATTAAATCAATCCAAGAAGAACTAGACTGCCCCGTTATCGTAAAAGAAGTCGGTTTCGGTATGTCTAAACAAACCATTCAACAACTAGTTAATGCTGGTGTTAAAAATATTAATATCAGTGGTAAAGGTGGTACTAATTTCAGCAAGATTGAAAACTACCGTCGAAAGAAACAAGAAATGGATTACCTAGAAGATTGGGGACAAACAACTGTTGAATCGCTTCTAGAAGCTCAACCATTTAAAGATAAAGTTAATATTATTGCTTCTGGCGGTATCAGAACACCACTTGATGCTGTTAAGGCAATCGCACTTGGTGCTACCTCCGTTGGAATTGCAGCACCTATCCTATATTCACTAATCAAGAACGGTGAAGAAGAAACCATTGAATTCATTAATGACTTTATTTATGGAATGAAATCAACAATGACAATGCTTGGTGCTAAGAACTTATCTGAGCTACAAAATAAAAAATTAATATTGAATGCAGATCTCCTATCTTATGTTTCCCAACGAGGACTTTCCTATTAGTTTAAGCAAGCGGTTTTTGCTTGCTTTTTTCTTTTATCCTTATAAGTTAAAGTAACTTTATACTTTTAACCAAAGTAAATTAATTTAACTAATTTTACCAATAAAAAAAGACCTCTACATTTAAGTAGAAGCCTTATTTTTTATGATTTAGTCATCATCGTCATCGTTTTTATCGTAATCTTTAAGTTTATCTGGTGCCTTAAGTGTTTGTAGCTTAAGTGAACCATCTACCTTCTTCATGTTAGAAGTAAACTTGAAGATTTGAATATGATCGTGGTCGTCACCGTCATCGTCTGGAACGTCGAATGTATATTTCAAAGTACCAGAAACAACTGAGTGGTCCCCTGCAGGAACAACAGAATCCACTGATGAATCAATGCTTACGCTATCATATTTGTTATCGTTAACTTGATCAGCTTGTTGTTTTGCCCAAGTAATGAAACCTTGTGCATCACTGTTATTTGAACCATCAACGAAGTAATCACTTGGATCAAAATCATTGTTGTCATTAACAGCAGAACTAAGATCATTTGAGAAATCACTGATTAGATTTGATGCATCGTCTTTATCAACTGCCCCTGGGTAGTTTAGACTTACTTCTTGTCCATCGTCACTTTCACTCAAATGATACTTATCTGAGGTAACTGACTTACCATCTGAATGCATTACACCATAGATGTAAATTGCAGATGAGAATGGCATATCTGAGACCTTGTAGTCTCCATCGCCATTACTTGTACCAACTTTCTTATCGTTGATGTAAATATCAGCATTTGGACCAGCTTTAACAGTGAACTTAATAGTCTTTAATGGCATGTAGATGTTGTCATTGTTATCAAGATAAGTAGTTTGTGCGTTAGTAACTTTTTTACCTGATAAAGTCTTTGAAACAGTAATGTCATAGTCACCTGGTAGGATGCGACCTAAACTAAATTCTGAATCTGAGTCAGATGTTTGACCAATCTTATTATTGTTTAAAGTAACATCTGCGGACTTTTCACTAGTTGTAATTGTTGGAACAACTGGTTTTACCTTAACTTGGTAGTTAGGGAATAATAACCATTTACGGCCGTCTTGAACATATTCAAAGTTACCATCTTTTGAAGTACCTGAATCACTTAGTTGGCCTTTTAATGATTGTAATTCGTCATTGTTCTTGTTCATGTGCTTAGATAATGGTGCCATTGTACTGTCATTTAAAGTAACGCGACTATCGGTTGATTCAAAGTATGAATCGGTATTCTTGTCACTAGTTAATGAAGTCATTGCACGATCTAATACCGCACTCTTTGAGTAGTAGTGGTTTCCGAAAAGGTATCCGATAAAACCGAATACAACAACAACTGCAACCACGATTCCGATAATTAGGTTTCTAGTTTGATGTTTTTTACTCTTCTTAAAACCATTTCTGGTTGCCCTAACGTTTCCATTGTTTGATGGTTCTTGAGAAACGTTATTACCGTTATTAATTTGTGGTTGTTGGAGAGCATTATTGTTATTGCTTTGAGGTTGTTGGTAATCGTTAACTGTATTATCAACATTTGATTGACTAGATTGATTTGTTTGATCAGTTAATTCGTTGTCTAATTGTGCACCACAGTTGTGACAAAATTGTTCGTCAGCATCAACCTTGGCACCACAATTTTGACAGAATCTTGATTCCCCCATAATTTATAACCCCCTAATCGAAATTAAGCTGTTAGTGACTTAATGAAAACAATAAAGAATACAATAATTAATGATAAGTGAGCTAATAATAGAACATATAACTTATCAAACTTGTTTGAGTTTTGACCATCGATAATTGCGTAAGTAAAGCCAATTAGGTCGTTAATTACGACAAATAGGAAGATAAACATGTTTAATGGTAATGCGATAAGTCCACCAATTAGTAGAAATAAAAACATGATAGCTGATAACATAACTGAAATGTTAGTGTATGCAGCTAATTTATTAATGAATTCGAAGAAATCAGTTTTTTCACCTGTACCAGCAACTGCGAAAGCTCTAAAACCGTATGCTAATGCAACGAAAGCAACAATCATTAATACTGAGAATAATTCAACTTTACCTGCACCATCACTTACTAGGTTTTGGAATATGCTAGCGAGTGATGAAGCTGTATCGCCACCAAGACCACTTGAAGCTAGGTCAATTGCGCCATTAATCTTTGAAGTGATTAACATAATAGATAAAATAGCAAATACTGCGCTGGCAACAAATGAAGTTAATCCAAAGTATTTGTTTGAAGCCTTTCCACTTAGTGAAGGATGTTTAACACTACTCCAGAACCACTTGAAGAAATCCTTAGCATAGTTCTTAGCTTGTTCTGCACTTTGGTTAGGAACAATGTTTTGGTTTTGAACACCGTTAGTGTTAGCACCGTTTGGTTGTACATTTTGTACAATTTGGGCTCCACACTTAGGACAGAACTTTGCTCCTTCCTTTAATTCGTTACCACATTTTGGGCAAAATTTTGCACTCATATAAAATACCTCCAGAAATATGTAATAAAAAATATTATACCAATATTAATCATAACACATTTTTATTTAATTATCTTATCATTCAATAAACTTTTATTTGAACAAACGTATAAAAAAAGAGTTGCTATTTAATGCAACTCTTTTTATTTATTAATCTACGTTAAATCTTAGTCCTTTTGGGAAGAAGTTTTTAATCGTACCATTTACAGCCTTACCAAAACCAACAGGCTGGTTCTTACAGATTAGTTGGTACCATCCCTTCTTAACATCCTTCTCACAGTTGATAACATCCCCATGGACATATTGTTTCCAGTCGTCTTCAGATATTTCTAAACGATTAACGACTTCATCACTATGCAAAGCTAATGCCAATGCATAACTTGGTTCAAAACGTTTCTTCTTAATTGTTCCTAGATGTAGTCCTGGACGCATCACCTTTAATCCCTTCAAATCAGGAAGTGTATTATCAAAGGTGTATAATTGATCTCCGAATAAAATTAAATGTTTTGGATCAAAGTTATTTAGGTTTGCTTCCTTAAACTCGTTCCATAGTTTCTTATCATCAATTGATAGATTACTTTGAAGGCGATGCTTAATCTTCTTAGCATTACCTTCATCGTTACTAGATAGTTTAGAAACAAAGTGACCTTCACCTTTAAAGTGATTAGGGAATAGTCTAACGGTATTGGATAATTCTTCATTACCGTCTGCCCATTGTGGTTTACCACTTAACATTCCTTCGTATTTCTTAATTGGATCGATGGAGAAGTCATAAGTGTCTTTCATCCATTCAACAATTTGTTCATCCTCTTCTGGAGCAAATGTACATGTTGAGTAGATAATCTTACCACCTGGTTTTAACATCTTAACTGCTTGTTCGATGATTTCTTTTTGACGAGTAGCACATTGACTTGGATAGTCTGCGTTCCAATATTGGATAGCATCGTTATTCTTTCTAAACATCCCTTCACCAGAGCATGGAGCATCAATTAGAATCTTATCGAAGAAACGTGGGAAGTGCTTGGCTAAGTTATTTGGATTTTCATTTAAAATTAGTGCGTTTCTGATTCCAAATCTTTCGACGTTTTCTACTAGGACCTTAGCACGCTTATGATCGATTTCATTGGTTACTAGTAGTCCTTGGTTATCCATGTAACTAGCAACATGGGTTGTCTTCCCACCGGGAGCAGCACATAAGTCTAATACGTAATCTCCTGGTTTAATATCTGCTACTTCTCCTACAAACATCGCACTAGGTTCTTGTGAGTAAATCGCACCGCTTTGATGTTCAACACTCTTACCGTTCACATCACCATAGTATCCATATTGACAGTATTCAATTGATTCATTATCTGGTTCTGCTGGCATGTGTTCCTTTAATGGATTAATTCTAAATCCAGGGTTGGTATCCTTATCTAAACTGGCAAAGAATGACTCTGCATCATCCCCCAGTAGTTTTTGATATTTCGTTTTAAAATCGTTTGGTAATTGCACGAGATTACTCCTTTTGCATTGACTTACATTTTTTAATTAGTTAACATATTACTATTATATTTTTTTAAAAGAGGTGAAACAACTACATGGATAAGAAACTTATCGCAATTGACCTTGATGGAACTACACTAAATAGTGAGTCAAAGGTTTCACAAAAAACTATTAATACTTTAAATAAAGTAATTGATTTAGGTCACGTTGTCAATATTGTATCAGGTCGTCCACCACGTTTGATTACAGACATCTATAACCAAATTGGTTTAGACAATCCTTTAATTAGTTTTAACGGTAGCTTAGGATACAATCCACTAACTGATTGGAATAAGGCTTACGAATACAATATCAATCGGAATATCGTCTTTGATGTCTTAAAACAAGATAAAGACTTAGGGATTAACCTAATGGCCGTTGAAGGTAAAGAACTATTCTTGGCTAACCGTGAAGCAAACGATGAAGTTGGTTTCTTCCCAACTAGTCTTGAACCTTCTGAATTCATTACTAAAGAGAACTTAAACGAAAACCCAATTTGTCTAACACTACAAATTCAACACAACAAGATGGATAAATTCATTAACTATGTAGATCGTAACTATGGTGATACCCTACAAATTTCACCATGGGGAGGTCCTGATTCAATCGTTGAATTAGCATCTAAGGACGTTAGTAAGGAAACTGGTCTAGAAGTACTATCTGACTACTACAATATTGACCAATCTAACATCATTGCTTTCGGTGATGAATTTAACGATGAAACCATGTTGAAGTACGCTGGCTTAGGGGTTGCTATGAAGAATGGTCAACCTAAGATTAAACAACTAGCCGATGACGTTACTAAGTACGATAACGATAATGACGGTTTAGCTCGATACCTAGACGAATACTTTGAACTATAAAAAGACTTGAGATTAACTCAAGTCTTTTTTCTTTTGCTTATTTATTCGGATGAAACATTTGCGTACTCTTAACCGCTAATTGCCAACCTTCATAGTAGTGGTTACGTTTATCTTCATCCATCTTAGGATAAAACTCGTCTTGTTTTGGTTTAATTTGCTTAATCTCATCGATATCTTTCCAAAAGCCGACTGCTAACCCTGCTAAGTAAGCAGCACCTAATGCTGTGGTTTCTGATATGGATGATCTTTCAATTGGAGTATTTAAGATATCTGATTGGAATTGCATCAAATAATCATTTTGTGCAGCCCCACCGTCAACCTTTAGATGTTTCAAGTCCAATTGAGTATCATCAACCATGGTGTTAACAACATCCTTGGTTTGATATGCTAGTGAGTCCAAAGTAGCCTTAACAAAGTCTTCCTTGGAAGTAGCTCTAGTTAACCCAAAGATTGCTCCTCGACTGTCTTGGTCCCAATATGGGGCTCCTAACCCAGTAAATGCCGGAACGACGTAAACATCGTGGTCGTTGGCAGAATTAAATGCTAATTCCTGGGTTTCTTTAGCATCGTTGATCATTCTCAGACCATCTCTTAACCATTGAATGGCGGAACCTGCGACAAAAACACTTCCTTCAAGGGCATAGTTAACCTTGCCGTCAATTCCATAAGCAATCGTTGTTAGTAACCCACGATCAGACAATACCGGTTTATTTCCGGTGTTCATAACAATAAATGAACCAGTTCCGTACGTATTCTTAATACTGCCTGCTTCTAGTCCTAATTGACCGAATAACGCTGCTTGTTGGTCACCCGCAATTCCAGATACCGGAATTTGCACACCGTAAAAAGCGTAACCAGCAGTGTAACCATAGATTTCAGATGATGATTTAACACTTGGCAATATTTGTTTTGGAATATCCAACGCTTTTAGGATTTCATCATCCCAACTTAGCGTGTGAATGTTATACAACATCGTTCTACTTGCATTGGAATAATCAGTCGCATGAACATGACCACCGGTTAGTTTCCATAGAATCCAGGTATCAATGGTTCCAAATAAGATGTCACCATTTTCTGCCTTTTCTCTAATCCCATCGACATTATCTAACAACCATTTAATTTTGGTGGCTGAGAAGTATGAGTCGATAACCAAACCGGTCTTTTCATGGATCATCTCGGTATAACCAGCGGCTTTTAAATCATTTGCAATGTCACTAGTTTGTTTTGATTGCCATACAATTGCATTATGAACTGGTTCACCGGTAATTCTGTCCCACATAACGGTGGTTTCTCTTTGGTTGGTAATCCCAATTCCACGAACCTTATAAGGCGGTATCTTGGAGTGAATTAATGCTTCTGAGATAACGGTTTGCACAGCGTCCCATATTTCATTAGCATCGTGTTCAACCCATCCTGATTGAGGGAAAAACTGCGTAATTTCCTTTTGTGACTTACTTACCACTTCACCACTATGATTAAAAATCATGGCACGAACACTGGTAGTTCCCTCATCAATTGACATTATATACTGTTCGTTTTGCATGTTATTTCCTCAGTTATTATTTTTCGTCGCTCTTTAGTTTACCTGCAACACTGTAGTTACTCTTCTTCATTTCGTTTAAAACGATGTGAACGTGTTCAGCTGGTGCACCAGTGTTTTTTACGATTGCGCTGGTAACGTCAGCAACAAGTCCCTTCAATTGTTCTTCGTTTCTTCCTTCGATTAAATCAATATGTACTAATGGCATAATCATTCTCCTAACCTATAATTTTATTCTGATTATACTTTAGATACTTATATATTTCAATTTTTTAAAAGTTTAATGTACAATTATAGAAATGAAACTAACGAGGGAGTGTTTAACATGCCAAAGTTTCCAGAATACGATGCATGTACTAGTATCTTAGTCGGTAAGAAGGCATCTGTTGATGGTTCTACCATGATCGGTCGTAACGAAGATTGCAAAGCAACCTGGCCAAAACATTTTGTTGTTCATCCTCATAAGGAGTATAAGGAAAAACCAGTGTTTAAAGCGCAAGAAAACGCCTTTACAATGGAATTACCTACTGTTAGGGGTAAATACACTGCTACTCCAGAATGGACTAATAAAGAGGGATTATTTGAAGAAGAAGGTATTAATGAATACGGTGTTGCTATGAGTGCTACCGAAAGTGCCTACTCAAATAGTTATGTATTAGGATTTGACCCACTAGTTGAAGATGGTATCAGCGAAGCTTCTGTTGTCACTGTTGTTCTACCATACGTGAAAACAGCACGTAAGGGTGTTAAACGCCTCGGTGAAATCGTCTCCAAGTATGGTTCAAGTGAAAGCAATGGTATCTTATTCTCAGATCAAGAAGAAGTTTGGTACTTTGAAATTGGTTCCGGCCATCAATGGGTAGCAATGCGCATTCCAGACGATTGCTACGCTGTTGTATCAAACCGCCTAGCCATTCAAAACATCGACTTCGATGACCCTGACAACTTTATGTGGTCAGAAGATATCATTGATTTCGTCAGAAAGAACCACTTAAATAACTCTAATAATGGTAGTTTTAACTTTAGAGAAATCTTTGGAACTAGAAATGAATCTGACCTATACTACAACAACCCACGTGTTTGGTATGGTCAACGCATGTTTAACCCAGAAATTAAACAGGATCCAGAATCATATGACTTACCATTCGTCAGAAAACCAAGTCGTTTAATCTCCGTGCAAGATGCTAAGGATTTCCTAGCATCACACTACCAAGGAACTCCATTTGATCCAGTTGGTAAAGGTAGTCACGAGGACAAGACCAGATACCGTCCAATCAGTTTGGCAAAGGCCCAAGAATCTCATGTCTTACAAATTCGTCCTAACCTACCAATCGAAGTTGGTGGTATTCACTGGTTATCAATGGGTGTTGCTGCACAAAGCGTCTTTGTTCCATTCTTTGCCGGAATCAAAGATACCCCACTGGAATACAAGATTGGTAAGTTAACCTATGAACCAAAGTCAGCTTATTGGATTTTCAAACTGGCTGGAGTGTTATTAGACCCACACTACAACACATTTGTTGATGTTGTCGGTGATGTCCAAGAAAAACTTAATATCTACTTCCAACAAAAGATTAATGAAGCTGATATCAAGGCTAATGATTTAGCACCTCAAGAAGTATCTGATTTTGTCACAAAGATTAGTAGTGAATGTGCTGAATATGCAATGGATAGTTACAAACATCTATCATACGAAATGATCTCCAAATCAACGGACTTTTCAAAGTTAAACTATAATACAGACGAAAACCTATAAAATAAAAGGATGGCTTAATTGTCATCCTTTTATTGTACAAAAAAAGAGCAACGCATAAGCGTTACTCTTCATTTTAGATATAAATTTTATCTTAACGACGACGTGCTTCTTTAATACGAGCAGCCTTACCATGACGTTCGCGTAAGTAGTATAGCTTAGCACGACGTACGGCACCACGACGAGTTACTTCTAACTTAGCAACACGTGGTGAGTGTAGTGGGAAGATACGTTCAACACCTACACCTGAAGTGATCTTACGAACAGTGTAAGTAGCTTGAATACCTGTACCGTGGCGTTTGATAACAACACCTTCGAATACTTGGATACGTTCGTTGCTACCTTCAACAACCTTTACAGATACTTTAACAGTATCTCCGGCTCTAAATTCTGGAACATCACTCTTTAGTTGTTCCGCGTTAATCTTTGAGATTAATTCGTTTTGACGCATAATATAACATCCTCCAACTAGCATTCTTGTCTTTACTTGTTGCAACAGCGGAATACCGTTTTTATTTAACTATAAAAATAGTCAACTAAAATACTAACATAACCACAATTACTTGTAAAGATTATTTTATTCTTCTTCTATTTTTACTTCCGCTAATAATTTCTTTTGTAAATCAGTTAATTGACTGTAATCAATTAAGTCTGGGCGTCTAAGGTAAGTCTTTCTTAGCGCCTCTTTTTCTCTCCATTCTTCAATCTTTTGGTGGTTACCACTAGTCAACACATCGGGTACTGTCATGCCCCTGAAATCTGCTGGTCTAGTGTATTGCGGATATTCTAGTAATCCACTTGAGAAAGAATCACCTGGTGCAGATTCATCGTTACCCAAAACATCAGATAATAATCGAGCGGTTGCATCAATCATCACCATTGCTGGTAGTTCTCCACCGGTTAAGACAAAGTCACCCAATGAGTATTCATCGGTAACTAATGTCTTAATTCTTTCGTCATATCCTTCATAGTGACCACAAATGAATGTTAAATGGTCTTCCTTAGATAACTTTTCGGCCTCTTTTTGATCGAACTTCTTTCCTGCCGGATCCAACAGAATTACACGTCCTTTAGAAATGCCTTCCTTAGCAGCTTCTTCTTGGGTGTGAGCAAGTGCATCAAAAATTGGTTGAGCTTGTAATAACATTCCTGCACCACCACCAAATGGGTAGTCATCAACGTTACCGTGCTTATTAGTCGAAAAGTCTCTAAAGTTAGTAATATTAATATCTAATAATCCTTTATCCTTTGCTTTTCCAAGGATTGAATCACCCAAAGGGCCATCAAACATGTCTGGAAATAAGCTTAAGATATCAATCTTCATCGTCGAGCCCCCTAGGAACATCCACAGTAATTACTTCATCGTCTAAATTAACATCTAAGATAACTGAATCAATCTTAGGTAATAATAAATCGGACTTGTTATCACGTGAGACAACCCAAACATCATTGGCACCTGGTGAAAGAATTTCCTTAACGGAACCAATCTTTTGTCCATCAGTATCTAAAACATCTAAACCAATGATTTGGTGATAGTAGTATTCGCCAGGTTGTAAGTCATCACTATCAAGTTGATCTTCAGCAATTTTTAATTCTGAAGGTTTTAAGTATTCAACATCATTGATAGTTGGCTTGTCTTTAAAGTGTAGCAAGATGAAGTTCTTATGAGTTCTAACACCATCGATCACTAACTTTTCGCTCTTAGTATCATTTAAAAACGCATAAACTTCATTACCAACTTTAAAACGTTTTTCAGGGAAATCGGTAATAGACATTACACGAACTTCACCACGAAGTCCCTGAGTATTTACAATCTTTCCAATATTATAAAAGTTCATTATTCATTTCCCCTTTTATGTTAAAAAACTCTTAAACAAAACACCAAGGTTTCATTTAAGAGTTTTTATTCTTACTATCATCAATAATCAGTCTTACGCGCTTATCACCAGAAACACGAGCACTGTAAACAATCGTACGAATTGTTTGCGCTACATGGCCCTTTTTACCAATAATTCTACCAACATCGGCAGGATTGGTAACTAGATGATATTCATAGAAACGATCCGATTCACTATGATCGATAGCAACATCCTCTGGGTATTCCACCAGTGGTTTTACGATTTTTTTAATCAGCTCATCAAAATTAGTCATAACTCGATATCACTTATTTCTTAGAGTATTTAGCTTCATGATATTTCTTCATGATACCAGCATCAGATAGTAAGTTACGTACAGTATCTGAAGGTTGTGCACCCTTGTTTAACCATTCGAAGATATCTTCTTCTTCTAGTTTAACAGTACTTGGTTGAGTTAATGGGTTGTAAGTACCAACAGTTTGGATGAAACGACCATCACGAGGGCTACGTGAATCAGCAACTACAACACGGTAGAAAGGACGCTTCTTTGAACCCATTCTCTTCAAACGAATTTTAACAGACATTAATAAACACCTCCTGTATTTCTTTTAACGATATTAAATATAACAGTTATTTAGATGCTTGTAAAGGTTTTTTTCTTTACACCATGATTTTTTTATTGAAAATCAGCTAAAAGAACACTTTTTGCTAGTTGATCCATGTATTTTTCGTTATAAATAACAAAATTATGGACGCTTTGATAGTTGTTAAAATCGACTTTAACATTCTCAAATAACTGATTTTTAACTAACTCCTTGGCTAGATTAACATCATTAACTGACATCTTTGCCACAAATGGTGAATCTTCATAAATCTCATCCCAAGAATTAGATAGTAATGCCTTAGCTCTTTTAATATTGACGTTATTATTAATCGCCATTTTTAATATATCTGGTTTTAACATTTTATCACATCCTAATCTGGTCTAAGTATAAAACGTTGGCTTTTTGATTGCGTACTGATAAATCGTCGTAGTAGTCCAATAGCACCCAGGTAATATTCAGGTTTGATTGGTTCAAATATTCTTCACCCTTACCGTCAGTGAAAACGATGCATCCCTGCTTAGCCAATTTATGCTCGTTAACATAGTCAACAATGCTTTGGTACTTGGTACCACCCTGTAATAACCGTTTATTGGATAACAGACTATCGCTAATTGCATGAACCTCCGCATCAAACGTATAGCAATTAACCTCGATGTTTGGCATCGATTGAATTGCTTCAACGACACCAACCATGTTGGCATATTGATCATCACTGATTGAACCAGAACTATCGATAAAGACGTTCACATGTTCACTCTGACGTCTAATGCTTCCTGCAATATCCATGCGATATGGCTGTCTGCGGTTAAACCGGTTATAGGTTTTCTTTGGTCGATTACTCCTATTTCCGGTAATTCTACTTACAATTTGCCGTAAATTGATTCTAGGCATCTCAACAGACTTAATCTGCTTTTCAACTGCCATTGAAAGTTCACCGCGATATTGGCTATAAGCATCCCTTAATAGCCTATCAATTGTTTCTTTTCTTTGATCATAGTCTTGATTACTGATATTGCCCTCATCATCGAAGTAGCGATGATCATCGACAATTCGTAGGTTATCATTATCTAATTTACCAACACCATCTTGTTTATCCTGACTAAACAAATCATAAAGCTGCTTAGCGTACTGACTCGAATCCGAATTGGGTTTCATATCAAGACTGTATTGAAAGTTAACCTTATCTAGCGTCCATCCCTTGGAATAAACATCTGAGACGTATTGGTTAACGGCAATATCGGAGGCCACGTCGTTCAATAGACTGTGATTAACGTATCTGAGAGGATGCAACCACACAATATGCATGGCTAAATGTTCTAGGATTGCAATCATATCATTCGCATCTGAAACGTCATCATTTAAATGAATGGGATTATATGCCAGTTCCAATTGATTATCATTCCATTTCAATGCTAGAAATGAATCAATCGTATCATCTGCATCCCTGTTTAAATGGAGCAAAATTTCGCCATAGAAGCTCTTATTACGAATTAAGGATAAAATACCTTTAGCAATGATTCCATCTACCTCAGTTCGACTATTTTGCTGTGAATTCGTATTAATTAGGTCGTAAATATCACTATTGAGTGTCATATTAATCACCTGTATGCATTAAAACTGATTTCGGTTAACTTATCATATAACTGTTTAGCAACTAAACTTGTTTCGGCCATATTGTAGATATCATCAATTAACCCACTATCGTTAATCAACGTTCTCGCAATCGCGTATTGACCATCTGAACTTAATAAGTCGATAAACGTTGCTAAACGATGGCAAACGTCATCACTCAACGTTGATAATGACTTTACGTACTCACTGACCAATGATTGCTTAGTAACCTCATCTTTAGATGCTAGTTTATCAATGGTATCTTGTAAGTCACCGTTTAAATCAATCTTGTCATCAATCGATTGATGCGTGAATTTAATAAAGATTTCTGCAATGGATGGACCTACATTTCCCGAGATGACCTCTATTAAAATGTCTTCATCATAATCGTCATTGTATTGATTAATAATATTTGAAACACGGTGCCAGGATCTAGGGGTTGGCTTAATCTCATCGTTACCACGGTCTAAAAACTCTGGATTGTCACTAATAAAATTAATGACTTGTTGGTTAACATGGTTATCTTTTGCCCACTTTAGCCAATCGTTTGCATCAGTTTGCATGTTCACGCGGACAGTTCTATCGGTAATGGCGTCATCACTAGCATAGACATCATAATTAGAATTCATGTCATCGGGATTTTCAGCAATGATGATGTGGACTTGCTTTGGCAATACCACCGAGTTAATGCGGCGTTGTAAAACTAGATTCATTAACTCACTTTGCACATCAGATGTCCCACGATTAAATTCATCTAAAAACCAATAGATTGGTGTATCTGGATTGGCCTCAGAATATTTTATAATTTCAATAATGGTGTGCGAGTAACCAAATTTAACATCAGCCAGGGTGCCATACTTGTCAGTTTCAATAAATGATTTGTCTGTTAGTGGTGGCACAGGGATGGATAGGTCACCTTTCTCGGATAAACTCACGACCGTAGTAAATAATTTGGCGTGATTTTGCTCAGCTAATTGATTTACTAGTGCCGACTTACCAATTCCAGCAAGACCAACGATATTGGCTACCGCGCCACTTTTTTCAATCAAATCTACCGCTTGCATTGTTTTAGTAAAACCTAATGCCATAAACATCCCTCCTAAAAAAGACACAACTACCCAGGGTAATCATGCCTTTTCCATTATTTACGCTTCTTGTTACGTTTGCGCTTGTTTTTATTCATTTTCTTACTAATTTTTCTGCTCATGCGTTTCATTGCCATTTGTGAGATCTTGCCACCTAGGCCGCCACCCATTCCTGGCATTGAAGGCATTCCGTCCATGCCCATGTTACCCATCATTTGTTCCATACCAGACATGTTACCCTTAGACATCTTATTCATCATGTCCTTCATTTGATTAAATTGCTTAATCATACGGTTAACTTCTTGAATTGGACGTCCACATCCACGTGAGATACGACGTCTTCTTGATGGATTTAATAAATCAGGGTTATTACGTTCTTCATAGGTCATTGAGTAGATAATTGCCTTGATGTGTTCCAAATCCTTAGGATCCATGTTTACGTTCTTCAAGGCAGGGTTATTCGCCATTCCTGGAATCATCTTCATGATTTCATCCAAAGGACCCATCTTTTGAATTTGTTCCAATTGGTCTAGGAAGTCTTCAAATCCAAAGGTGTTGTTTTGCATCTTTTCAGCTAATTCTTTGGCTTGCTTTTCATCATAATCATTTTGAGTCTTTTCGATTAATGATAGAATGTCACCCATTCCAAGAATACGAGAAGCCATACGGTCTGGATGGAAGACATCAAGAGCTTCCATTTTTTCACCTTGACCCACAAACTTAATTGGTTTTTGGGTTACTTCACGAATTGAAAGGGCAGCCCCACCACGAGTGTCACCATCTAACTTAGTTAAAACAACACCGGTAATGTCTAGTGCATCGTTAAAACCTTCGGCGGTATTAACAGCATTTTGACCAGTCATTGCATCAACAACCAATAGGATTTCGTCGGGATGAGTCAATTCCTTAATGTTCTTTAATTCGTCCATTAAGGCTTCATCGATTTGTAGACGACCGGCAGTATCGATTAATACGTAGTCATTATGGTCTTCTTTGGCTTTAGCCATCCCATTTCTAACAATTTCAACTGGATCGACATCAGTTCCTTGTTGGAAAACAGGAACATCAATTTGTTTACCAACTGTTTCCAATTGGTCGATGGCAGCTGGACGGTAAACGTCGGCTGCGATTAGTAATGGACGAGCATTTTCTTCTTTTTTAAGTTTTAAAGCTAATTTACCAACAGTGGTAGTTTTACCTGCCCCTTGTAAACCAGCCATCATGATAACAGTTGGAATCTTTTCAGATTTGTTCAATGGGACTGCTTCTTCACCCATTGTCTTTGTTAATTCTTCATTAACAATCTTTACGATTTGTTGAGCTGGATTCAATCCTTCCAATACTTCCGCTCCACGAGAACGTTCTTGGACACGCTTAACAAAATTTCTTACAACTGTGAAGTTAACATCGGCTTCAAGTAAAGCAAGTCTAATTTCACGCATTGTTTCTCTTAAGTCAGCTTCAGAAACTTTACCTTTACCACGTAAATTACGCATTGCTTTTTGAAGACGTTCTGTTAATCCTTCAAATGCCATTTATTTCACCACTTTCATTTTTCTTCGGTTATTTCTAAATCATCAACTAATTGATTTAGTTTATCGTCGTTTGGATAGTTAACCTTAACGTAATTTCTAATTGCATCAGTTTGATCATTTCGTTTCACAAAATCTGCATACAAGTGAAGTTGTTCTTCATATTTTTCCAGAATTACTTCTGTTCTTCTTATGTTATCATACACAGCCTGTCTACTGACATTAAACTCTTCAGAAATTTCTCCCAATGAGTAATCATCAGCATAATAAAGTTGAATATAACTATCTTGCTTATTTGTTAATAATGGACGATAAAATTCGAATAAAGAGTTAATTCGATAATTTTTTTCCATTTCCAATTAAATCAAGTCCTTTCAGTTCAGACTATTTAATTAGACCCTTAAATAATCCATATACAAAATCATTTGCGTTAAATTCTCTTAAATCTTCTACCTTTTCACCTAAACCAACGTACTTAACTGGAACGTGAAGTTCATTTCTAATTGCTAAAACAATTCCACCCTTAGCAGTACCGTCTAACTTAGTTAATACGATACCAGAAACATTGGTGGTTTCCTTGAATAGCTTAGCTTGGTTTAAGGCATTTTGACCTGTGGTTGAATCTAGAACTAATAAAACTTCATGAGGAGCGTCTGGAATTTCTCTAGTTAAGACCTTCTTCATCTTAGCAAGTTCATTCATCAAGTTAACCTTGTTTTGAAGTCTACCAGCAGTATCTACGAATAAAATATCATAGTTTTCATCCTTAGCCTTATGAACTGCTTCATAAACAACTGCAGATGGGTCACTTTGTTCAGGCTTCTTGACGATATCAACACCATCACGTTTGGCCCATTCATCTAATTGTTGGATAGCACCGGCTCTAAATGTATCTGCGGCAGCTAATAATACTTTCTTGCCTTGTTGCTTGTACATATTAGCCATCTTACCGATGGTAGTAGTCTTACCAACACCATTAACCCCAACGAATAAAATAACAGTTGGTCCTTGATCAGCAAAATGAATTTCGGTGTTTTCATCATTACCATTTTGATCATAGATATCGATCATCTTTTGAATGATAACGTTTTGCACGTCGTCTTTACTCTTGGCATTTTGTAACTTAACTTCATCCCTTAATTGGTCTGTTAAGTTAACAGCCATATCAAAACCAACGTCTGATTCGATTAGAGTATCTTCTAGGTCTTCGAAGAAATCTTCATCAACACTTCTGAAGTTAGCAAACAAACGATTCAAACGTTCCCCAAATGTACTTCTGGATTTTTCTAGTCCTTCAGTAAACTTAGTTTGATCATCTTCAACAGGCTTTTCAGCAGCAGGTTGTTTCTCATCAGTTTGTTCTTCAACTTTTTCTTCGTCAGTGTTGTCATCAACGTCTGATTCTTTTGAAGCTTCTTCTTGGTCAGATGGTTGTTGTTCTTCTTCACTAGTTACAGTTTTTTGTTCACTAGCTTGGTCAACTTTATCATCTGCTTTTTGTTCATCATCAACAGCAGCATCAGTTTCATCGTTTTTTACTTCTTCAACTTTACTATTGTTGTTTTGTTCTTCGTTATTACGCTTTTTAAAAATATCAAATAATCCCATAGCTTATTCCTCCGCGGCATTAAATTTGTTTAGGTTAGCTGTAACCACTTTAGAAACTCCGGAATTTTGCATGGTAACTCCATACAATGTATCGGCATAAACCATTGTTTCTTTTCTATGCGTGATAACGATGAATTGGGTTCCATCGTCTAGTTTAGTCATGTATCGAGCATATCTATCGACGTTTTCTGCATCCAATGCGGATTCAGCTTCATCCAAGATACTGAAAGGTACTGGCTTAACTTTTAACACGGCGAAAAGTAATGCAATGGCTGTTAATGCTTTTTCTCCTCCTGATAATAGAGACATATGACGGTACTTCTTACCAGGTGGTTGTGCCATAATTTCAATTCCAGTAGTTAACAAATCATTTGGATCTGTAAGTAATAACTTCGCTTTTCCACCACCAAAAATTTCGTTATAAACTTTTGAGAATTGGGTAGCGATTGCATCGAAAGTATCCTTGAATTTCTTTTCAACAGTAACATCAATCTTGTTCATGGTATCAGTTAGTTGTTGGCTAGAATTCTTCAAATCATCTGATTGTTGTACTAGGAATTTGTATCGTTTTGATACTTCCTTGTACTCATCAATTGCGGATACATTGACAACCCCTAGATGGTCGATTGAACGACGTAAGTCGTCAATATGAGCCTTAATGTTATCGATGGTATCATCAACAACGATATCATCAATTTCATTTAGGTTAACCTCATACTTACCAATTAGTTGTTGTTTTAGACTAGCAAGTTGCTTTTCCAATTGATCAAACTTATTAGTTTGTTTATTTAGATAATTTTGTTGGTTAACAGAGTCCATTGTTTGCTTATCAATTTGGTCTTCGACTTGCTTGATTTCAGCTTGGTGTTTATCAATGGATTCTTTGCATTCTTGTAGATTACTTTGGATTGATTGGATTTGTTGGTTAACTAACTTAATTTCGTCATCTTGGTTTACTGAAAGCATATTATTACTAATTGCTTCGTTTAACTCATCAATGTTGTCTTTTTCGTCATCAATGTCAGCATCTAATCGATCAAAGTCTTCAATTAGGTTTGCCTTTTGGTCACGGAAATTGGATAATTTTTCCTTCAATACAATTAACTTTTCACGAGTTGATTGTACCTTTGAAGAGTTATTATCCTTCATTGATTCCAAAGTTTCAATCTTTTCTTGAATATCTTTTGATTTAGTTTGATTATTGACCAAATCAACATTCAATTGTTCTTTTAGTTTCTTGTTTTGACGTTGTTTTTCATCAATATCATCATCAAACAATCCACCATTAGACATTCTGATTGCCTTTAGTTCACGTTGCTTTCTAACTAGGGATTCCTTAGCAAAGGTCAATTTGTTATTGATTGAATCTAGTTGACCATCGTATTGACGCTTGTTGTCATAGAAAGAATCTGATTTAGCATTTAACTCTTTTAGTTGATCTTGTAATTCAACCAACTTAGCCTCAGTTTGCTTGGCAACCTCTTGGCTTTCCTTAAATTGCTTTTCTAACTCTTCTAACCTATTCTTTTGGGTCAAAACACCATCATATTGACGCTTGTTAGAACCACCGGTGATTGAACCACCAGCATTAACGATTTCACCACTTAGGGTCACAATTCGGTTAGAATGTCTAATCTTGTTACTAATATCGGTAGCAGTATGTAAATCCTTAACGATTAAAACATTACCTAGCAAATGACTAGTAACAGATTTAAGTTTGTCATTAATTTGGACCAATTCGTTGGCTACACCAATGAATCCATCGCTATTTTGACAGGTACTTAAAACGTTATTGTTAACGCTGCGTTGTGAAATTTCATTAACGGGCAAGAAAGTAGCTCTTCCCAAACGATTATCATTTAAAAACTTAACCGCTTGTCTAGCTGAAGCATTGTTAGTGACCACAATTTGTTGTAATTGATTACCTAAAGCAGTTTCAATTGCTGTGGTATATTCAGCAGGTACTTTGATAAAGTCAGATACTGAGCCCAATACACCATTAAGATGATCTTTATTGTTTAAGACACTTTGGGCACCACGATAAAAATTACTGTGGTCGTTTTGCAAATTATTCAAACTATTGTATTTAATTTTTAGGTTTTGCGTATCCTCTAATTGCTTGTACCAAATAGCTTGTTGATCATCTACTTGTTTTTTTAGACCGTTCACCTGAGCTTGATAGTCGTTAAAATCGCTTTGCACCTTTTGAACTTCTTCGTTCTTCTTGTTATAAGCCTGATTCAACTCTTCGACTGATTGTTCTAATTGATTAATTTCATCGTTTACTCCAGAAATCTTTTGACGATTGGAATCATTTTGAACATCAGCTTGCTTTTGGGTCTTTTCTAAGTAGGTAGATTCATTGTTAACATTAGCAATCTTTTGCATAATGGCTAGATATTCACCACGAACATCTTCATACTCTGCCTTTTTATCAGCAATCATTTGGTCAATCTTATCTTCATCGATTTCTTCAAGATATTGTTTATGCTTATCAATTTCTTGATTTAACTTGTCGATTTCAGAGTTAATTTCTTTTTCTTTCGTTTGTAAATCAGCAACTTGTGAATTTAACTTTTCTAGGTTGGCCTTATGTTCTTTCAAACTAGTCTTTTTAAATTCAATTTCTTGCTTGGAAAGATTTTGTTGACCGGATAACTGTTCAATCTTTTTAGAGTAGTTCAAAAGATTATCTTGTTGTTCTTCCTTCTTGGTTAGAAGCACCTCAAGTTGTTCATTTAATGACTTCTTTTGACTGGTAAGCTCATTTAAGTGTTTGTTAATATCTTCAGCGTTTTGCTTTTCTTCAGCAATAATCGCCTTGGTATTATTCCAGTCAGTCCCAACTTGATTTAATTCAAGCGCAATTCTTGAAACATCGTATTTTTTCAATTCTTTTTTCAAATCTAAATACTTAATTGCTGTTTCACTTTGCTCTTTTAATTGGTCATTTCGATCTTTAAGTTCGAAAATAATATCTTCAACTCGATCAAGATTTTCATGAGTTTGTTGAAGCTTTAAGTTGGCATCATGTTTTTGTTGTTTGTACTTGAAAACACCGGCTGCTGTTTCAATAATAGAACGACGATCTTCAGGTTTACTGTTAAATATATCTTCAACACTACCTTGAGAAATGATTGAAAATGAACCAATTCCCATCCCTGTGTCCATAAATAAATTATTGATATCCTTTAATCGACATTCAGAATTATTAATTAAGTATTGGCTTTCACCACTACGATACAAACGTCTTGTAATGATAATTTCTGAATATGAACTATTAATGTATTGGTCGGTATTGTCCAAGGTTAACTTAACTTCGGCACGATTGACCGGTTTATGAGTACTAGAACCAGAAAAAATAACGTCGGACATCTTTGAACCACGTAAAGTCTTAGAAGATTGTTCCCCGAGTACCCATCTGATAGCTTCGATAACATTACTTTTACCACTACCATTAGGACCAACAATCGCAGTTAAACCATCTGTAAAGTTAATGGTTGTTTTGTTTGCAAAGGATTTAAATCCAGCAATCTCTAATGATTTTAACTTCAAAGTGATTTCCCCATCCTGTTTTTATTCTGTAAGGTTTTTAATTGCCTTCTTAGCAGCACCTTGTTCTGCATTCTTCTTGGAGTGACCTAGGCCAACACCTTTTTCAACACCATCGATGGTAACGGATACCTTAAAACGACGGTCGTTTTCCGGACCATTTTCGTCTAATAAGTGATATTCAATATCGACTGGTCCATTTGATTGTGCTAATTCTTGTAATTCAGTTTTGTGATCAAAGAATTCGTCAAACCATCCCTCGTCTAATTTAGGGAAAATTACTTGATGACAAAACTTAACTACAGGTTCCATTCCTTGGTCAAGGTATACCGCACCAATGAATGATTCAAAAATATCACATAATAGTGAATCTCTAGTTCTAGCTTGAGCTTTTTCTTCACCCTTACCTAAACGAATGTACTTATCAAATTCACATTCTCTAGCAAAACTGCTAAAGCTGTGTTCATTTACCATTGCGGCTCTTAATCTAGTTAAACGGCCTTGTGGCAAATTTGGATAACGCTTGTAAATGTATTCTGATACTACTAGTTCGTAAACAGCATCACCCAAAAATTCAATTCGTTCATAAAATTTCAAATTCTTACCTGGATGTTCATTAACGTATGAAGCTTGAGTAAAGGCTTCATCTAATAATGATTCATCCTTGAACTTAATGTTAAATCGTTTTTCTAATAAATCATCAAATTCTTTTTCCAAGTCTTTCCCTCCAGTGAATAATACAACAAAAGACGATTACTATTGAGTAATCGCCTTTTTAATTATTTGTTATCAGCGTTAGACATAACGTAGTCTACAGCTTCATCAATAGTCTTAATGTTTTCTGCATCTTCATCTGAGATATCAGTACCAAAAGTACTTTCTAGAGATAATACAAACTCAACAAAATCAATTGAATCAGCGTCTAAATCGTTTTGAAAGTTTAAATCACCTTTAATGGTATCTCTATCAATACTGAATTGATCAGCAACCATATCAGCAATTTTGTTAAATACTTCTTCTTTTGTCATAATCTATCTCCTTAAAATCGTAATTGATAATTCTAATTATAACAGATTTTTAGTTATTTTTGGCGTTTTGTTTGATTTGTTGCATATCATCAGCATGCTTATCAAAGTATTCGACAACGTCATCAATAGTCTTATTATCAATCATTGTCTTAATTTGGAAAATAGTGTTCTTGATTGTAACAGCTTCACTACTACCGTGAGCCTTAACAACAGGAGCCTTAGTACCCATTAATACGGCACCACCATATTGTGAGTAATCCATTTCCTTAGCAATCTTCTTGAATGTTGGCTTAAGCATTAAAGCACCAACTTTTGACTTAACGCCACCAGACATGATTTCACCCTTGATTAGAGTAAGTAATGAAAGTGCAGTTCCTTCGATTGCCTTTAATGCAGCGTTACCAGTGAAACCATCAGTAACAACAACATCAGCAGCACCATTTAATAATTCACGTGATTCAACGTTACCAATGAAGTTTAGGTTTTCATCCTTAGATAGCATTTCGTTAGCTGCCTTATGTAATGAGTCACCTTTATCTGCTTCAGTCCCGTTGTTTAATAGACCGATACGTGGGTTTTCAATATGTCTAACAGTTTCAGCATAGTACTTACCCATGAATGCGTATTGGTATAGGTTGAATAGTTTTGATTCAGCGTTAGCACCAACATCTAGCATAACGAAGTTATCATGATCTTCATCATTTACGATTGGTAAAGTAGTTGCAAGACCTGGACGATCAATTCCCTTAATTCTACCAATAATGAATAGACCAGCAGCTAGGATAGCACCGGTGTTACCAGCTGAGAAGAAAGCGTCTGCTTCTTTGTCCTTAACAGCTTGAGCAGCCATGTCTAGACTTGAGTTTTTCTTCTTCATAACAGCCTTAACAGGTTCTTCACCCATTTCGATAATTTCGTCAGATTGAACTAGTTCAATTCTTTCTTCGTTTTGAATTAATGGTTTAACCTTATCGATTTGACCGAATAACTTGAATTCAATATCAGGATATTGGTCTCTTGCCATTTCTACCCCTTTAACAACTTCTAATGGGGCGTTGTCTCCACCCATGGCATCAATTGCGATTTTCATTTATAAAACTCCTTTAATCAAACATTTTCTTATTATTTTTTTGGTGAACGTAACTATATAATTTACTATACATTGGATTGTTTTGCCAATCATTTGTACTTACAATCTGAATTGCCTCTTGTTGAGCAACACTTAGCATCGTTAAATCTGCAACCGGATCTCCTACCTTAAAATCAGGAAGACCAGATTGTGCTTTCCCCATGATATCACCAGGTCCTCTAAGTTCTAGGTCCTTTTGCGATATAACGAAACCATCGTTACTTTCAACCATGACATTCATTCGTTTAACACCTGTCTCAGTTTTGGGATCAGATACTAATAAACAGTATGACTGACTACTTCCTCTTCCAACTCGACCTCGTAATTGATGTAACTGAGCCAATCCAAAATGATCAGCATTAAATACGATCATCATAGTGGCATTACTAACGTCCACACCTACTTCAATAACTGTCGTAGAGACCAAAATTTGAAACTCATTGTTTTTAAATTCTGTCATCACCAAATTTTTATCTTCATCTTTCATTCTACCATGAAGTAGACCAACTTTGAATTCTGGTTCAAACATATTCTTAAAATTGTCATAGATATTGATGGCATTCTTCATATCGACAGCTTCCGATTCCTCAACCAATGGTGTTACAACGTATATCTGTTCTCCGGCATTCAATCTTTCTTTGATAAAACCAACAGAATTCTTAAATTGCCCTTCCTTGATCCACGCCGTTTTAACCGGTTGGCGACCATTAGGTAGTTCGTCAATAATTGAAACATCCATTTCGCCATATGAAGTAATGGCTAAAGTTCTAGGGATTGGCGTTGCCGTCATCGCTAAAACGTTAGTTCCATCGTTTTTCTGTCTTAACTTAGCACGTTGGTTTACACCAAAACGATGTTGTTCATCGATAATGGCTAAACCTAAATTCTTGTATTCAACGTTATCTTGAATCAAGGCATGGGTTCCAATAACCAAGTTAATTTCACCAGACTTAATTCTTGGTAAAAGTTCTTTTCTGGCAGCCGGTTTCGTATCACCAGTTAACAATGCAACATTCACTTTTGTATCTTTAAAGAGTGTTGCTAGTTTATTAGCATGTTGTTCAGCCAATATTTCGGTCGGTGCCATTAAGGCCGCTTGATATCCGCCATCAATACATGCCAAAATTGCTAAAGCAGCCACAATTGTTTTACCAGAACCCACATCCCCTTGAAGCAAACGGTTCATCTGACGAGTCGATGATAAATCGTTTTGAATTTCATTTACCACACGCTGTTGTGCATTTGTTAATGAAAATGGAAGTTGGTTAATAAAAGCATCCATATCAGCTTGGTTAAACTTAATGGCTAAACCAGCATCCTTTTGTTCTTCACTCTTTAATGCTTGCAAACGCATTTGAAATAAGAAAAATTCATTAAACTTCGCAGTTCTTCTAGCTAGGTATGCATCCTTTGTATCATTGGGGAAATGCATATCCTGAATAACTTGTTTTTGTGATTCCAACTTATATTTTGCAATAATATCTTCTGGAATGACATCATCAATTACATCCTTGTATTCATCAAACGCTAACTTCACCAAATCACTGATTGTCTTTTGACGAATATGCTTGTTAGCGGGATAAATTGGATTCATTTCATTACCATCAACCGATGATAAAATCTTGATTCCAGATAATGACGCCTTGGCCTTATCAAAACGACCGTATATAATAACTTCCTTTCCAACCGGAAGCTGTTTCTTTAACCATGGTTGATTAAAAAATGTCACTTTGACGACGTCGTTATCAACCAATAGTCTTATGTTCAATAGATTTCTTTTCCGTCCGAAGTGTGCAACCACTGGATCAGCCGCAATCTTACCCTTAATCGTAACCTTTTCTTGGTCTTCAATTTGCGATAAGTCTTTGACTTGAAAATCATCGTATCTAAATGGGTAATATGTCAATAAATCATATATAGTATCGATACCCAATTCATCCAAAGCTTCGACCTTTTTAGGACCAACACCCTTTAAAACGGACACACTATCGTTTAAATCTTTCAACATATCACCTCATTTTACTTATGTAATAAAAAAATCGGAGAAACCTCCGACATTTTATTCAACAGAAATTAAGTATGGGTAGACTGGTTGTCCTCCCGGATGAACTTCAACTTCTAAGTCATCATCAATTGATTCAACTTGTTCAGCTAGTTCATCAGCTTGATCTTGTGTCATGCCTTCACCATAGATAATGGTTACAACTTCACTATCTTCATCAAGCATTTCCTTAATCATATCGATAGTAGTTTCGTTTAAGTCGTCTTTAACAACCTTAATCTTACCATCGATAATTCCCATGTAATCGTCTTTCTTGATTTTAACACCATCAATTTCGGTGTCTCTAACAGCGTTAGTAACATCTCCACTAACTACAGTGTCTAACATATCTTCCATTTCAGATACGTTATCGTCTAGACTAGCATCAGGATTGAAAGAAAGCATTGTTGTTAAACCTTGTTGAATTGTCTTTGCGTGAACAATTTCAACTGGGATTTCGGCAACATCAGCAGCTTGTTGAGCGGCCATGAAGATATTACCGTTATTTGGAAGAATAATTGCTTTCTTAGCATTACTATTGTTAATAGAATCTAGAATGTCTTGAGTGCTTGGGTTCATGGTTTGACCACCCTTGATAACATCAGTAACACCTAGACTGGTAAATAGTTCACCAATTCCGTCACCAGAAGCGACTGCAATAATTGCTGTTTCTTTTGGTTCTGATTTGGTTTCTTTCTTAGATTCATCGTCTTTTTCAATAATTGTTTCTTGTTGTAGACGCATATTATCAATCTTAACGTTGGCTAAGTCACCGAACTTTTGGCCCCATGAAATAACTTCACCAGGTTGTTCAGTATGAACATGGACTTTAACAATTTCATCATCATTAACAACTAATAATGAGTCACCTAAACCGGCTAAATGATCATAGAACTTATCGTAGTCAAAGTCGTATTCAACTTCCTTACCGCGACCAATTCTAACCATGATTTGGGTACAGTATCCAAACTTAATGTCGTCTGGGTTTAACTTACCTTGTGCACTTTCATGACTTTGTTCATGACTTGCATCAATCATTTGATCCATTTCACCAGTATTTGGTTGATGACTAGCTTCAATTTCTCGTCCATTTAAAACATCACTAAATGCTTTAACAACGAAAACTAAACCTTGTCCACCTGAATCAACAACACCAACTTGTTTCAATACTGGTAACAAATCAGGTGTTGATTGAAGAGCTTGTTCAGCAGCATCAGCTAAAATATCAAATAATTCAGCTAGGTCGTTTGTGGTTGCACTTTGACCTGCTTCAGAAATCCCTCTAATAACAGTTAGAATTGTTCCTTCAGTTGGCTTCATAACTGAACCATACGCTGTTTTTTCACTGTTTTTAAAAGCTTCTACGATGTCTTGAGCAGAAAGGTTATCCTTTTCAGCAACAGACTTTGAGAAACCTCTAAAGATTTGTGACAAGATAACTCCAGAGTTACCTCTTGCTCCCATCAATAGCCCTTTAGCTAATGATTGAGCTAATTCTCCAACAGATTCGCTAGTATCACGACTAACGTAATCAGCCCCACTTTGGAAAGACATACTCATATTAGTACCAGTATCACCATCTGGAACTGGGAAAACATTAAGTGAGTTTATAAATTCTGCATTATTATTAAGGGTAGTAGCAGCGGCTTGCACCATTTGATCAAATTTTGATCTATCTATATTTGAAATAGACACAAAAATGAACCTCCTTTTAGTCTAGAACTCTTACACCTTGAACAACGACATTAACAGAACTTGCACTAATGCCAAGCATAGATTCCAAATTGTACTTAACCTTGCTTTGAACATTTTTACATACTTCTGAAATTTTAGTACCGTAGCTAACAATGATATTTACTTCAATTGCAACATCATTGTCTTGTTGTGTTACCACAACCCCACGAGAATAGTTATCTTTTTTCAAAATATCGTTTACATTGTCTCGAATTTGATTTTTACTTGCCATACCAACAACTCCGTAGTTATCAGTAGCAGCTCCACCAACTACGGTGGCAATTACATTGTTATCAATATCAATTAATCCATAATCAGTTCTCATTTTTACGGCCATCACAATAGCCTCCTTAAAAGATAGATTTCTTAATATATTCGTAATATAATACTACCACATGTTTAAAAAAAGCTAAAGTATTGATATAATGAATAGCGAAGGCTGTCAAGTATATTCACTTGAAAGAAAAGCATTGCAAAACAGGCTTCAATATGCTAAATTATTAGAGTGAGATGTAATAAAAGCAACGCTTTTGACTAGAAATCAATTAAAGGAGGAATTTACCAATGGCTAAAGATTTTATTAATGGTAAAAGAACTCATTATGGTAACAAACGTTCCCATGCTTTGAATTCTTCACGTCGTAGCTGGAAGCCAAATCTACAAAAGGTTCGTATCCTTGTAGATGGAAAGCCTAAGAAAGTTTGGGTTAGTGCCCGTACTCTAAAATCAGGTAAAGTTACTCGTGCCTAACAATATTTAAGTCTGACTCTTAATGTCAGACTTTTTTTATACCCTAAATAACAAAAAAGAGAACTGATATAATCAGTTCTCTTTTTTCTATGCATCTTTACTTTGAATCACACATAATACCCCATTATCAAAATCGAAGTGACATTTATCACCATCGAATTGATTACTGGAATAAGCAAACGGTCTTTCAACATAGTAGTTATCCAATTTGTATACCGCATCATGAATTGATAAATGCATCGCATTCATTGGAATAAATGCTAAGTAACGCATCATATCAATCTTTGTAATTTCATGTTCTCCTGGAGTAAAGTATTGGATTACATTTTGTTTATCAATAATTCTAATTTTTTCAACGATATCCCTAAATTTAGGTTCAGTCGCCAATAAGTAGTTAGAAATAAAGTGATCAATTCTACCACCAGTGGCACCAAAGATATTAATAACATCCGCCTTTAGTTCGTCAGATGCAATCTTTAATGCTAGTTGGGTATCAGTATAGTCTTTATCAGGATTATAAGTTCGAATATCAGAAACATTGTTTGAAATAATTTCAAATTCGGATTGATCCATTGAATCAAAATCACCAATTGAAATTAGTGGCTTAATTCCCATTTGAACTAACCAAACATTTCCTCGATCGACTCCAATCCAATCGCCATCGATTTCGCCTTGTCTTAAACTATCAGGCCACAAATCAGTTGGCCCACCGACTAATAAATTGATCGTTTTCATAATTATTTAGTAGCGTCCTTAATTGCTTGAATTCTTTCAGCAGGATTTTCAGCACCGAATACGTATGAACCGGCAACTGCAACAGTTGCACCAGCTTTAGCAGCAGCTTGAACAGTTTCGTTGTTAACTCCACCATCAATTTCGATGTCAAAGTCGTATCCTTCATCCTTCTTGATATCGTCTAATTGCTTGATTTTCTTAACAGTTTCATCTAGGAACCTTTGACCACCAAAACCTGGGTTAACAGTCATTACTAGAACTTGGTCAACCATGTATAGTACTGGTTTGATAGCTTCTACAGGAGTACCTGGGTTGATTACTACTTCAGCCTTAACACCCTTGTTCTTAATCATTTGTAAAGCACGGTGAATGTGTGGAGTTGCTTCAACGTGTACACCGATAATATCAGCACCCTTGTCTGCAAATTCGTCAACGAATCTTTCAGGGTTAACTACCATCAAGTGAACATCTAATACTAAGTTAGAGATCTTTTTGATTTGTGGAACCCAGTTTGGACCGTATGAAATTGCTGGGACAAATGAGCCGTCCATTACATCGATATGTAATAGTTCTGCGTCCTTTTCGACTTTTTCAATATCACTTTGTAGGTTTAAGTAATCTGCACTTAAGATTGATGGTGCTACTTTAATCATTATTAATTCCTCATTTCTTTTTATTGTAAATTGGCTTTTTATTCTTTAATAGATCATATAACTGAACATAATCATGATAGCGTTCATGTGATAGTTCATCTTCATCTAACATTGCCTTGATTGCACAACCAGGTTCGTTAATGTGAACACATCCCCTGAATTTACATCTATCAGCATTTGCTCTGAATTCAGGGAAGTAATCCCTTAGTTCTTCAGGTCTGATATCAAAAGCTTCGTAAGATGAGAAACCAGGTGTATCAGCTACTAATCCATTATTAATTTGAATAAAGCTGACTTTTCTAGTTGTATGTTTACCACGGTTTAATGCCATGGAAATTTCACCAGTTGCTAAGTTTAAATCAGGAGAGATTTGATTCAACAATGTTGATTTACCTGCCCCTGTTTGACCCATAAAGACAGTTTCTTTATTTTCAAACAATGATTTAATTTCATTAACTGATTCAGCTTTATCCTCGCTGTTACTAGGAAGGATAACCTTATATCCAGCTTGTTCATATACTCTCTTAACACCTTTAAAGTACTCAAATTGTTTATCATCTAATAAATCAGTCTTAGTAAAGTAGATAATTGGTGTAATTTTGTTAATTTCAACCGCAACCAATTGACGGTCTAACAAGTTATATGAAAAATCTGGCTGAACAGCGGAAGTAACAACGACGGCTTGATCAATGTTTGCAATTGGAGGTCTCACCAACGAATTTTTACGATCAAAAATCTTTAGTAAGTATCCTTCTTTTTGTGAACTGGATTCAAACTCGACGTCATCACCAACTAAAGGAGTTATTTTTCTTTTTCTAAAGTTACCTCTAGCTCTTGTTCGGTATATCTTTCCGTCACTAATAATATCATAGAATCCACTTAGGGATTGGAAAATTTTTCCTTCAGCCAATGTATCACCTCGTTAATTTATTTACTATTTTTATTATACCTTGCATTACTTCATTATCAAATCACCATTTCGATAAATTCGATATTGTGGTTTTTGATTTTTCTTCAAACTGTAAGGAATGCTGATGGTTGTATCTTTATTTATATAGATGGTCCGATAGAATTTTTCGTTACCGCCATCCTTATTAGAATAGATTGTAATCTTATTCAGGCCACTATTATCAACCTTTTTATAAGTTAATTTTACCGATACGTTAACGCTTCTTCTTAGATTTTTGTTATCAGAGTTTCCCTTTGATACCCAAAGTTCTACCTCATCGCCGTAACTTAACAATAAACCAGTTGATGGACTTTGTTGGTAGACTTTTCCAGCAGATTGACTCTTAGAATTTTCGTAGAAAGCCTTAACGTTTAAATGATTTTCCTTAGCATAGTTTCTCGCCTGTTCTTCGGTTTTACCAATTAAATTCACCATCTTAAAATTTCTAGTATTAACCGCTACTACCAAGTTAATTGTAGTGTTATGTGGTTCCACCAAGGTTCCAGGACGAATACTTTGGCTAAGAATGGTATCCGACTTAAATGAAGTGTCATAACTGTATGACTTCTTAACCGTGAATCCCATTGTTGTCAATGAATGCTCAGCAGAATCGACTGAATCGCCTAAGTAATTATCCATCTTGACCTTCTTATAACCACCTGAAACCTTCAAAACAATTCCAGAATGGTTGATCATCTTGGTTCCCTTGGCTGGATTAGTACCAATTACCTTATTAACAGCAACGTCAGTGTTATAAGTGTACTTCACCTTGCTGACAATTAAATGGGACTTCTTTAAAACCTTCTTAGCTTTACTAATCGACATGTTGGAAACGTTTGGTACCGTTACTCGTGTGAAGAAAGTAAAGTTAAAAAATAAGAATATTCCTGAAATAAAGGCAAATAGTATCACAATTAATGTTAGCAATTTAAAGATTCGGTATTTATCCTTGTATTCATGTTCATCGCCTACATGATGATCATGATATTTGTTTAAATCCTTTAGTTCCAATACTTTGGTTTCACCATCATCGATTTCAGTTTTCGGAATCATGAAGTGTAATTTAGCTTCATCCATTCTTTCTTCGTTCATTGAAGTAAGGAGGTCTTCCTTCATATCCAAAACAGAACTATAGCGATCAGATAATTTCTTAGCGGTTGCCTTAATCACAACATTTTCCAATGCTTGAGTAACTAGACTATTTTGTTCAATTATCGAAGGCAAGTTTTCCTTAGTATGCTTCATCGCAATGTTTACTGGTGAATCACCATCAAAAGGAACCTTACCTGTAAGCAGTTCGTATAGGATAATTCCCAATGAATAAACATCTGATTGGGTAGTAACCTTCTTTCCCAATGCTTGTTCTGGCGAAATATAGTGGATTGAACCAACAACCGCATTGGTTTGAGTTAAAGCATTTTGATTTTCAATTAAAGCAATTCCAAAGTCTGTTACTTTAACGACACCTTTTTTATCAATCAACACGTTTTGTGGCTTTAAATCACGGTGAATAATTCCATGACTATGAGCTTCATATACAGCATCAATTAGTTGTGTCATGATTGCAATAACTTTATCAATACTGATTGGATAGTACTTTTGAATATAATTCTTTAAGTCCTGTCCATCAACGTATTCGGTTACTAGATATTGTAAATCACCTGATTGATTTAAGTCATATACCTGGGCAATATGCTTGCTCTTTAATTTATTAATCGCTAGCTTTTCATACTTAAAATGACGTTTAGCTTTTTGACTACCTTGAAAATCAATTCGAATAATCTTAATTGTGACAAGACGGTTTTCCTTCATATCATATGAAAGATAAACATTAACCATCCCACCTTCACCAATCTTATCAATGATTTTGTAGCGGTCATTTAAAACGCACCCTTTTTCCATAAACGATCACTCCTAACCTAAATCATCGATTAAAATAGCAGAAATGTTATCTTTTCCACCATTATCATTGGCAGTATCAATTAGACGATCAACCTTTTGTCTTCCACTTAATCGCATGTTTAAAATTTTCGAGATTGTCTCATCACTAACCATTTTGGTTAGACCATCACTACATAATAATAGTTGATCACCTGGTCTAAATTGAATGTTTGAGATATCGACATCTGCATCTGAAGAAACGCCCAATCCCTTTACAATTACGTTTTGTAAATTGGAATCGATGTTTTCTCCATTTTTAACTTCGCCTTTTTCAATTAAAAAATTGATGTATGAATGATCAACGGTAAGTTGCTTAAGTTGACTACTTCTTAATAGATAACAACGACTATCACCCAGATGGGTTAGTAGATATTGATTTCCAAAGAACAATGCGACAACAACAGTAGTTGCCATTTTACTTAAACTTTCATCCTTAATTCCCATTTCAACAATCTTATTATTTACATCGCTAATCGTTTGAGATAGCCATGCTTTAGTATCGATAATTGAACTAATATGATGATTTTGAAAAGCTTGTCCAATAAAATCAACCGCTGTTGAAGCAGCAATTTCACCACCATTGCTTCCACCGACTCCATCGGCCAGGATTGCAATTAGAGCGCCTTGTTGATTTTTAAAATAGCCAACATAATCTTCATTACTAATTCTTTGTTTACCAATAACAGAATTAGCAGCAACTTCCATTTCTATTCACCACCGTTTTTTATTAAATTACATACGAAGAATCCATCTGAATCGTAGTCATCTGGATAGATTCGAATGTAACCATCATTTAGCTGAATACCCATTTTGGAAACTGGATCAACACGTTTAAAATCAGGATTTTGTTTTAAGAATTCAGCAATTACGTCAGAATTTTCTTGATTTAAGATGGTACAAGTACTGTAAACTAGCTTACCACCTTTTTTAAGTTTTTTGGCAGCAGAAGTTAAGATGTCCAATTGAATGGATGCTAATTTTTTAACATCTTCCATCTTCTTTTCGTATCTAATTTCTGGTTTTCTTCTAATCAAACCAATTCCTGAACATGGTGCATCAATTAAAATTTGGTTGAATGTTTCATCATCATATAAATCATCAAGATTTCTAGCATCACAAGCTTGAGTGGATAAAACATCACTAACGCCTAGTCGTTTGGCATTCTTTTGCACTTGTTTCAAGCGATTATTGTGCAAGTCCAATGCTTCAACATGGCCACCAGCTTCTTTGGATAGGTGTTCTGCAATTTGAGTGGTCTTTCCACCAGGTGCTGAACAGGCATCTAGGATTACATCAGATTCTTTAATATCCATGGATTCAACTGGTAACATTGCACTTTCGTCTTGAATTGTCATTTGACCATTCTTAAAAGTATCACTGTAACTAGCAGACTTCTTGGTTAAGATTAATCCTGATTCAATCAGTTTACTGTTTTGCACACCATAGCCATCTGCTTTTAATTTATCTGATAATGATTGCTTACTAATTAACTTAGAATTAAAACGCACTGATTGCTTTGAAGGTTGATTAATACTCTTTAGGATGGAAAGTGTCTTTTCTTCACCCACTTGTTTATTCAACTCTTCAATCATCCATTCAGAAATACTGTATTCAATTGAAAGTTTTTTAATTGGATCATCGATATCAGAAAAGTCAGGTAATCCTTTTCTTTCAATTTGGTGGAGAACACCAGTAACTAGTCTTCTAATTCCGTCATGACCCATTTTCTTAGCAATCTTGATGGTTTCATTAAAAACGGCTCTGGTAGGAATTTTGTCCAAGTATTCCATTTGATAAATCGCAGAATACAACAATTCCTTGACCCAATCATCAACCTTACTGGCATTCTTTAGGAAGTGATTTAATTGGTATTCCAATGTTAAACGATGTTGAATAACACCGTAAACAATGTTGGTAAGCAATGCGATATCACGACTGCTTAAGTCACTATTTTCAATGACTTGGTTTAGTTGTAGGTTGGAGTATGCTCCGTTTGAAATTTTACTAAGCGTCTTTACAGCCAGTAATCTAGGGTTACTTGACATCTTCTATCACCATATCTCCTTGTTGAATTGATTGACCAGCACCATTTAAGAAGGCGTTGATTAGTTGCTTTGGTTTACCTGAAGGTTGGATTTCCAAAAGTTGTAGGACAGTTCCGTCTCCACAGGCAATCTTCAAATCTTTCTTTGTCTTTTCAACCACTTGGCCAGGTTTTAAGTCAGTGGTTTCATCTAAAGGTTTAGCACTCCAGAACTTAGTACGTTTACCTAACATCATAGCAAATGCATTTGGTGATGGACGTAGTGCTCTAATCTTTCTATCGACTAGAAAGGCTGGCTTTGTGAAGTCTAATTCTTCTTGTTCTCTTGTGATGTTTGGTGAAAATACCACCTTGTCTTCATCTTGTGGAATTGGGTTAACATCCCCAGTAGCCACCTTAGGTAAAGTTTCAAGAAGTAAATCACGACCAATGATACTTAACTTGTCAAATAATGATTGGGTATCATCATCTGGTTGAATTTCCAATGCTTGTTGAGATAAGACATCCCCAGCATCCATCTTCTTAACCATGTACATGATTGAAATTCCTGTTTGTTTATCACCATTAATCAATGAATATTGAACGGGTGCACCACCGCGGTATTTTGGTAACAATGAACCGTGAACGTTAACTGCGGCAATCTTTGCAGCATTCAATAGCTTTCCAGGTAAGAATTGACCAAAAGCAGCGGTGATAATGAAATCAGGATTAATTTCTATAATCTTAGCCATTTCATCACTACCACTAATTTTTTCAGGTTGTAACACTGGAATTGATAATTCTAGTGCCGCTTCCTTTACCGGTGATGGTTTTAATACTCTTTTTCTTCCGAAAGGTCGATCTGGTTGAGTAACGACTGCTTGTACATCGTAGTCATCACTATCCACTAATCCTTTTAATACAGGAACTGCAAATGATGGAGTTCCCATAAATACAACTTTTTTCATTTTATCTACATCCTTACATAAAGTTCAAAGGATCTGGGTCTATGTTTACGTATAGTCCCTTTTGAGCATCCTTTTGATAATGATTCAATATATATTCCAAACATGGTTTCATATTTGGTTCGTTTTTATACTTAATAATAATTTGATAATAGTACTTATTCTTTAATTTTAAGATTGAACTAGGCGATGGTCCTAACATTATTGCTTGGTCACTTAGCTTCGCCTTTAAAATCTTCGCAATTTCGTACATCTTAGCAGCTGCCTTAGCTTCGTTGACATCGGAAGCTGATATCTTAACAGTGAAATAGTAAGGCGGATAGTTAGTTTGATGTCTAACATTCATTTCCTTACGATAGAACAATTCATAGTCCTGTCTTTGTGCTAGTCTAATCGCATAGTGATCGGGATTAAAGGTTTGAATATAAACCAATCCCTTTTTCTCTGCACGACCAGCACGTCCACTAACCTGAGTTAACAAGTTAAATGTTCTTTCGCTAGAACGAAAATCAGGTAAGTCAAGGGAGGTATCAGCATTCAAAACACCGACAAGTGTGACGTTTGGGAAATCCAATCCCTTCGCAATCATTTGAGTTCCAAGCAAGATGTCGGCTTCATCATTACCAAATTTTTGTAAGATTCGTTCGTGTGAACCTTTTCTTCTCGTGGTATCAACGTCCATTCTTAGGATACGAGCGTTTGGTACCAATGATTGAAGCTTTTCTTGGACCTTTTGAGTTCCAGTACCGTAGTATCTGATCTTTTTACTACCACAGTTTTTACACTTGTTAGGAATTGGTTCCTCGTGACCACAGTAGTGACACTTCATCGTTCTTGAATCCATGTGTAGCGTAAGTGAGATATCACAGTTTGGACAATGCAATACGAAACCACAACTACGACACATCACAAATGATGAGTATCCCCTGCGGTTTAACATCAACACAATCTGTTCGTGTTTTTGTAAACGATTGTTAATCGCTGATAGCAATTCAGATGAAAAATCTTCTTGACCGCTATTTTTAACCTCTTCCTTCATGTCAATAACCCTAACCTCAGGTAAGGATTGGTTATTGATTCTGTGTGGAAGTTTGATTAGTTGATATACGCCCTTAGTAGCTCTTGCTCTTGATTCCAATGAAGGAGTGGCACTACCTAAAACTAACGGACAGTTGTGAAAACTTGCTCGCCACTTAGCAACGTCTCTTGTATGGTATCGAGGCGAATCATCTTGCTTATAACTAGCTTCATGTTCTTCATCCATGATGATGATACCGATATTATCTAGCGGAGCAAAGATGGCAGAACGTGCTCCAACGACCACGTCAGCTTCACCATTGTTAACTCTGCGCCATTCATCGTACTTTTCACCATTTGACAAACCACTATGTAACATCGCTACTCGATTCCCAAATCGACCCTTAACTCTTTTTACCATCTGAGGAGTTAACGAAATTTCAGGGACCAACATTAAAGCAGTCTTGCCTAACTCAAGTGCTTTTTGGATTGATTGAAGATATACTTCAGTCTTTCCAGAACCCGTAACACCCTCTAATAAAAAGACAGTATCCTGATTGTGCTTGGTTGCTGCACTAATTCTATCGACGGCACTTTGTTGATCGTCGTTTAACTGTAATGGTTTGTTTGTGCCAACTTTACCTTGGTATGGGTTACGGTATTCCTCTTGTAAGAACCTAGTAAACCATCCCTTATCCACCGCACTTTTAATCGCAGCTTCAGGAATATCAAAGTCATGAACCAACTTACGTTGAGCAATCTCTTTATCATTATGGTTGATGATAAAATCTAGAATTTTAATCAGGTTCTTTGAGTTCTTACGGACATGAGTTAACTCTTCTTTTGCTTGCTCAGTTGTTAAGTTCGGTTTAATGGCATAAATCTTTTTAGCCTTGGCACCATCTGAAACCTTGTATTCAACAGAAAGTTTGTTTTCTTTACGATATTGAATAATCTTCTTTAATACTGCTGCTGGGTATTCATCCACGTCAAAATCAACGACAGTATCATCACCAAAAATGGCTAAAATATCGTCGTCGATTTCACTTGAATCATTTAATACTAGTTGTTTTTGATACTTCGCTCTCATTACGCTTGGGAGCATTGTTAAAATACAACTAATTTGAAAGGAATAGGTCTTTTCTGCCATCCATTTAGACATGTCCAGTAATTCAGTATTCAATACCGAATCCAAATCCAATAGTCCTGAAATTTCCTTTAATTCACCGTCAAAAGTTCCATTATTGTCGATATCCCAAACGATTCCCTGAATTTTACGGCCACCATTTCCAAACGGAACAATGACACGCATCCCTTTTTGAAGTTTATCGTTTAGCTCATCTGGCACTAAGTAAGTATATGGTTCGTTAGTTTGCATTGTTGGCACATCAACAATTACTTTTGCTAAATTCAATCTAACTCCCCCTTTAATTTAATCGATTCTTTCACTAATGATATCAATCAATTCATTAGCAATTTTATCCTTACTTTCTACATCGCTTTTCTTAAATACCCCGGTTTCATCGATAAATGAAACTTGGTTATTATCGCTGTTAAATCCAATTGCCTTGTTGCTAACATCATTTGCTAACAATAAGTTTAACTTTTTCTTGGCTAGTTTTTGTTTGGCGTTATCCAATAGGTTTTGGGTTTCTGCAGCAAAACCGACGACAAATTGATCATCCTTTATCTTTGATAATTCCTTTAAAATATCAGGTGTTTTTACCAAATGAATGTCTAATTCATCACCATTTTTCTTGATTTTTTGTTCTGAATATTTCGCTGGTGTGTAGTCAGAAACAGCTGCGGCCATTACTAAAACATCAGCATCATTGAAGTTATCTTCAATCGCACTCTTCATTTCACTGGCTGAACTAACATTGATAACGTTCACATTACCGTTGATATGTTGAGTTTCTGAAGATGAAATTAAAGTCACATCGGCGCCAGCATTCATGGCCGCTCTGGCAATCGCATATCCCATCTTACCTGATGAATTATTACTAATGTATCTAACCGGATCAATGGCTTCTCTAGTTCCACCAGCTGTGACAATCATCTTCTTACCAGCTAATCGATTATCTTGTTCAACCATTAATTCTAGTCTTTCGATAATCTCTTCTGGTTCAATCATTCTACCCTTGGCTTCGTATCCTTCAGCTAAGAATCCTGATGTTGGATAGATAATTTTACAACCATCAGCCTCGATTCGTTGAATATTTCTTTGTGTTGCAGGATTATCCCACATATTATTGTTCATTGCTGGAACAATCACTTTTGTAGAAGGTGTTGCAAGCAGTGTCGTAGTAACTGCTTCGTCACCAATCCCATTAGCCAACTTAGCAATCGTGTTTGCTGTGGATGGAGCAACAATTGAAATATCAGCCCATGTTGCAATATCAATATGGGTGATTTCATTAGCATCCTTTTCGTCAAAAGTATCAGTGAAAACAAAGTTTTTAGTCAAAGTTTGAAAAGCCAATGGTGTAACGAATTGTTGTGCACCACCGCTCATAACGACTCTGACATCGTTTCCATTTTTAACTAATAATCGCGCTAAGGTTAATGACTTATATGCGGCAATACTACCGGTAACATATAGTGCTATTTTTTTATTATTCACTAATCAAACCTCCCATATCTTAAGAACTTATTACCTATATTGTATCAAAAAATCAAAATAAAAACCCTTGCATTGCTGCAAAGGGTTAATTTATTTATTATTTGTTACCTCTAGTTAGTTCAACCTTGCCGGCAACGATTTCTTCGAAAGCCTTACCAACAGATTTTCTAGATTTGTATGAGTCTAATAATAATGGTGATCCAGCATCAATATCATGAGCTCTCTTACTTGCTAGCATGATTAATGAGTATCTTGAATCAACTCTTTCAAGTAGTTTGTCAACAGATGGATATAATAGCATTAGTCTTCTTCTCCTAACATTGATAGATAATCCGGCATTACGCGGTTAACTTTTAGTCTTTCGCTGTTAACGATAGTCTTAATTCTATCTACAGCATTTTCAACTTTGTCGTTTAATACAGCATAGTCATAGTTTCTCATCATCTTGATTTCAGAAACAGCTGTCTTGATACGCTTGTCGATAACGTCCATGTCATCAGTTCCACGACCAATTAAACGATTCTTTAGCACAACTAAATCAGGTGGGGTTAGAAATACAAATACTGCTTCTGGGCAATTAGCTCTAACCTGCATTGCACCATTAACTTCGATTTCTAAGAATACGTCATGACCTTCATCCAAAGTCTTATTAACATAGTTCAATGGAGTTCCATAGTAATTGTCAACGTACTTTGCATATTCTAGCATTTCACCATTTTTGATATGGTCTTCGAATTCTTCTTTACTAACAAAGAAATAGTCTTTACCGTTTACTTCACCTTCACGAGGACTTCTAGTAGTCATTGAAATTGAGTACTTGAAATCAACGTCTGGTTCGTTAAACAATGCCTTTCTAACAGTACCTTTACCAACACCAGAAGGTCCTGAAAGAACAATTAGCATTCCTCTTTTTGCCATTTTAAAACCCCTCAAAATTTTATAATACTACCATTATGGCCTATTTTACTGATTTTTTCAAATTTATTTTTTGGTTTCATCTGCTAACTTTAATAATTCGTTAGCATGTTGAAGTGTTAAATCAGTGATCGTTGTACCAGATAACATTCTAGCAAGTTCATCAACACGTTTTTGAACTGATAACTTGATGATACTTGTCTTGGTACGATTCTTATCAATCTTCTTTTCAATGAAGTAATGATGATCAGACATTGCAGCAACCTGTGGTAAATGCGTAATACATAGAACTTGAGATTTTTGCGCAATTTTACTGATTTTTTCGGCGATTGCTTGAGCAACTCTACCGGAAACACCAGTATCTACTTCATCGAAAATAATTGAAGTGACACCTTGCATATTAGTGAATAAAGTCTTTAGTGCCAACATAATTCTAGATAGTTCACCACCGGAAGCAATCTTTGATAGTGGCAACATTGCTTCCCCTGGGTTAGTTCTCATATAGAATTCAACACGTTCTGTTCCATATCTGTGGAATTCACCGATTGGTAACTTTTCAAAGTTAACTTTGAATTCGGTCTTAGCCATGTATAAATCAGATAGTTGATCGTGCACTGCTTTTTCAAGCTTGGTTGCGACAGCATGACGCTTCGTGTTTAATTCATCAGCTAAATCACTCAACTTATTTACGGTTGATTCGTATTGTTCATTTAAATCTTCACCAGTAGTTTGATCAGCTTGCATGGTTGAAAGTTCCTTAACAACATTATCGTAATGCTTTAGGATTTGTTCAATTGAATCACCATACTTACGTTTTAAACCGTAGATGACATTCAATCTTTCTTCGATTTCTTCTAAACGACCTTGGTCAAATTCTTGTAAATCCATTTGATCAGAAATGTTGTCAGAAGCATCTTGTAGTAAGTAAAAAGCATTCTTGATGTTGTCAGAAATTTCTCTAAATTGAGGGTCAACTTCTTCAATTGATTCCATTGAATTCTTGGCTTCACCAATTACATCTAAAGGATTGAATGTTTCATCACCATTAATGGCACTAAAACTCATGTTTAGGGCATCAACAATTTTTTGATAGTTAAGCAAATGGTCTCTTTGACTAACCAATTCTTCTTCTTCGCCAACTTCTAGATGAGCATTGCTAATTTCATTTTCCTGAAATTCCAACATATCAAGTCGTTGTGACCATTCTTTTTCATTACCACGTTTTTCTTTAATTGATGCTTTTAATTGTTGGTAATGATCAAAAGTTTCCTGGTAATTAGATAAAGTATCACCAATTTGTTTATGACCAAATTCATCAAGTAAATGGACGTGTCTTTCTGGTTGCATTAATTCTTGATGTTCATTTTGACCATGGATATCAACGATTGTCTCACCAATTTTCTTTAGCATTGTGGTATTTACAAGCATCCCATTGACACGACAAATATTGCGACCATTTCTATAGATTTCTCTTTGTAAAATGACGCTATTATCACTATGATCGATTCCCATATCATCCAACACTTTGTATGTTAGACCATCTTCTGGGAACACAAATAAACCTTGAATTAATAACTTATTACTGCCCGTTCTGATAAAGTTTTGTGAACCTCTGCCACCGGCTAATAGGCCAACGGCATCGATAATAATTGACTTACCAGCACCAGTTTCACCAGTTAAAACAGTCATACCATTGGAAAAATCGATTTCCAAATGGTCGATAATCGCAAAATCGCTAATTGATAGGTTTTCAAGCAATCAAAAGACTCCCTTTCATTACTTTAGTTCGTCAGCTCGTTTGATAGTATCTTCAATCGAAATATCTGGATTAATTGAAGGATTGTCAACAGACTTTAAGTATACTAGGAATTCAATGTTTCCTTCGCCACCCTTAATTGGTGAGAAGTCTAATCCTTCAACTGAGTAACCAGCGCTAACGGCAAATTTTATAATGTCTTCTAAAACTTCGGCATGAACGGCGTGGTCTCTGACAATACCGTGCTTACCGATTTTATCTCTTCCGGCTTCAAATTGTGGCTTAATTAACGCCGCAACGTGGCCATTTTTAACAAGAATATCTTTTAGTGGTGGCAAAATCAAGTGAAGTGAAATGAAGGAAACGTCAATTGAAGCAAATTCTGGTTGACCTTCTGTAAAATCATCTAGCTTTGAGTATCTAAAGTTGGTGTGTTCCATCACAACAACTCTTGGATCTTCACGAAGCTTCCATACTAGTTGGTTACTACCAACATCCAAAGCGTAACTTTTTTTAGCACCATTTTGTAACATCACATCAGTAAATCCACCAGTGGATGAACCGATATCTAAAACAGTCTTATCTTTAACATCAAGATTAAATACCTTCAAGGCTTTTTCAAGCTTTAGGCCACCTCGACTAACGTATGGCATTGGTTTTCCTTTTAAATGCAACTTTGTGTCTTCAGGAATCTTAACACCTGGTTTATCCAAACGTTCTTCATTTTTACCTAAAACTTCGCCGGCCATTACGGCTCTTTTGGCTTTTTCTCTTGTATCAAAAATACCCTGTTGAACAAGTAGCACGTCTACTCTTTCTTTTTTCATGCGAACTACTCCTATTTTTCTATTTTAAAGTAATCTAAAAATGATGATAACAATCCTGTATCCACATCATTTTCGTCTTTTAATTCGTCTAAAATTTGGCGGCTATGGCTAATTGTGTCTTCTAAGTAAGAATATGCCTTATCTAATCCCAAATGATTAGTATAAGTGTTTTTGACGCCATCTTGATGCACTGGTTTTCCAAGTTCTTCTTGACTGGAAACAACATCTAAGATGTCATCATAAATTTGAAAGGCCAAACCATAGTCTGCACCAAATTGATCTAACTTATCAATCACATCATGACTAGCATCTGCTAAGATACCACCAGCAATCATGGCATATCTAATCAATGCCCCTGTTTTTCCTTCGTGTAATTTCTTAATTTCATCCAAGGAAAGTTGTTTGTTTTCATTTAAAATATCCATTGACTGACCGGCAACCATCCCTGAGGGGCCAGCAAATTTAGATAGGTAATAAACTAATTGAGCCTTCTTATGGTCATCTAGATCATTATCAGTTAACCATTGAAAGGCCAATGTTAATAATCCATCACCAGCTAATGTGGCTAAACCGGCACCATAAATCACATGATTAGTCTCTTTACCACGTCTTAAATCATCATCATCCATAGCTGGTAAATCATCATGGATTAATGAATAAGTGTGCAGTAATTCAAGTGCACTAATCGCCTTTAAATCATCGTCTGTCATTTCATGATTTAACGTCTTTAAGGTTGCAATGCTCATTAGTGGTCTTAGTCTTTTCCCACCAGCCATCAATGAATAGCTCATTGAATCAGCAAGTGGATCATTGCTAACATCTTTTTTTACTTGATTAGCTAATTGGCTTTCAATTTGTGGTTTATATTCATCAATAAAATCAGATAAAACTACAGATTGACTCATTACTTATCTTCGCTTTCTTTTTCGAATGCAACTTCAGAATCATCATCTGTCATTTCTTTAGCCAATGTCTTTTCAGCATTCTTCAAAGTACTTTGTAGTTCGCCACTTAGCTTAACACCTTTTTGGAATTCACTTAGGGCTTTTTCCAAAGGAATGTCACCTTGTTCTAATTCGGAAACGATTTGTTCTAGTTTGTTCATGTTATCTTCAAAACTTGCTTTTTCAGCCATTATTTACTCTCCTTTTTGACTTCGTTAACAGTTGCTTTCGCATATCCATCAATTAATTTTAGTTCAATATCATCATTTTTCTTAATGTCGTCAACTTTCTTTACGACCTTGCCATCGCTGTTAGTTGTAAAACTAAATCCACGAGACATCACCTTTAATGGGCTTAGATGATCTAAAGCATCAACTCTTTGTGTTAGTTGATTTTGTTTACTTTGAATCAACAACATAATGTTTCTCTTTAATTGATCATCTTTAACTTGTAAAACTTGTTGTTGTTCTTTGATTAAGTTCTTTGGTGAATTGATTTTTAGATTATATACTAAATCATTTAGCTTTCTATCGGACTGGTTGATTGTTTCCTTTAGAGCGTTCATCAACCTTTCGTTTAGCATATCAATCTTTTGAACATATGAATCATACAAACGTTCAGGTTGTTTGAAAATGTATGATTGTTGAATTTTTGCTAAACGTTGTTGTAATTGATTTAACTTGTTTCTAAAGGCATTAAAAATTCGTACTTGGTCATTCTTAATGTCGGTCATAACATCAGTCAATACTGGTACTGCTAATTCGGCAGCAGCAGTTGGTGTCGCCGCTCTTACATCCGCAACTAAATCAGCAATTGTTGTATCAGTTTCGTGTCCAACTGAAGAAATCACTGGAATCTTACTGTCAAAGATTGCTCTGGCAACGATTTCTTCGTTAAATGGCCAAAGGTCTTCAATCGAACCTCCACCACGTCCGATAATCAATGTATCAAAATCACCGCGTTCATTAACACGATTGATTTGACGTACGATATCAGAAGCGGCTGCATCCCCTTGGACGACAGCAGGATATAAAACGATTTGAGCAATTGGATATCTTCTTCTAGTAGTTGTAATAATATCTCTAATAACAGCTCCACTAGGTGAAGTAACTACCGCGATTCTCTTTGGATACTTTTCCAAGGGCTTTTTAGGGGCGTTAAATAATCCTTCAGCAGATAGTTTTTTCTTTAATTGTTCATATGCTTGATACAAGGCACCAACACCATCTGGTTCCATGTGATCAATATAAATTTGATAGTTACCGGTTGCTTCATAGACTGAAATTCTACCAGTAACTAATACTTTCATTCCTTCTTCGGGTTTAAACTTAACCTTATCGAAAGCGGATTTAAACATGATAGCGCTAATCTTGGCGTTATCATCCTTCAAACTAAAGTATTGATGTGCTGGTCTCAATCTAAAGTTAGAAATTTCACCAGTTAAATAAACCTTATCTAGATAGGGATCACGATCAAATTTTTTCTTAATATAGCTTGTTAAATCGCTAACACTTAGGTAATCATTACCCATTAATATCACTCCACTTTGATAGTTCTACGGTTTGTCTCATCAATGTAGCGATGGTCATTGGACCAACACCACCAGGTACAGGAGTTATGTATGAGGCTTTCTTAGCAATACCATCATAATCAACGTCTCCAACTAATTTACCTTCGTCATTCACGTTTTGACCAACGTCAATTACAACTACGCCATCTTTTACATCACTTTCTGTTACTGTATTAACCTTACCAGTAGCAGATACGATAATATCGGCGTCTAATGTGTATTCTTTAATATTTGCATAATGGTTTAACACTGTTACTTCTGCACCAGCATTGATTAACAAAGCTGCCATTGGTCTACCCACGATAGTACTTCTACCAATTACGACTGCTTTTTTACCCTTTAAATCAATACCATATTCTTCAAACATAGTCATAACACCCTTTGGTGTACATGCAACAGGATAGTTACTTTGTTCGTTTAAGAATAACTTACCAGAATTAATCACTTGGAATCCATCCACGTCTTTATCTGGGTTAATTTGACTCATAACGTATTTTTCGTTGATGTGTTTTGGTAGTGGTGATTGAATCAAAATTGCATCAATGTCATCGTCATGATTGTAGTCGTTCAATATGTTCAATAATTCGTCTTCAGTGGTTTCTGTAGGAAGAGCCTTAACGATTGACTTAATTCCTAATTGTTGAGCTTTCTTATGCTTGCTTCTCACATAGCGGTGGCTAGCTTGATCATCCCCGACGATAATCACAGCTAGACAAGGGTTCTTACCTTGTTCGTTTAATTCTGAGACCATATCTGCAGTCTCTTGATTAACTTTCTTTGCTAAAGATCTCCCATCAATAATATTGCTCATCGTAAAACCTCCAAAGGATTATTTAATTCTCTTTTATTTTAGCATATAAAAAAATGTTTATGTAATAAAAAAAGACTCGCTTTTACGCGAATCATTTTTTCTTAAGCAATTGTGTTTGATAAAACTCCATTAACAAATTTTCTTGAGTGATCATCACTGTATTTTTTTGTTAATTCTAACGCTTCATTGATTGCCACCTTTGTAGGGACATCGTCAACGTATTTAATTTCAAAAAACGCAAGTCTTAGAATTGCAAGGTCTGTCTTGGCAATTCTGTTAATGGACCAACCGGAAACAAGATATGAGATTATACTATCGTCTAAGCTATCCTTATTTTCGATAACTCCATCTACTAAAGTGTTGTAGTATGATGGAATTTCTGTTTCTTCATCGGTTCTTGAGATAGCATGAAAAAATAGTTCTTTATCGGTTGTATCATTTGCATTGATAGCAAACAATGTTTGAAATGCATACTCTCTTATTTTATGTCTAGTAAATTCCACTATTTTTCACCCTTATCGCTACTATTGCCGTTTAATAAACTTTTTGAATTAGCTCTTTTATCTTGTTTTTCATGAACGACACCTTCTACGTGAACATTAACTTCACCTAAATCAAGTTCAGTCATGAATAGAAGTTGTTGTTTTACTTGTTCTTGAATTTCTAGAGCAACTTTAGGAACAGAAACCCCGTAATTTAGATATACGTAAACATCAACAATTAATTTTTCATCTTTAAAATTAAGTCTAATGCCCTTACCCATTTCTTTACGACCGAATAGTTCATTAACACTTGTTGCCAATGATCCACGCATGCGCTTTACGCCCTTTACTTGGACAGAGGCAATGCTTGCGATTACTTCCAATACGTTTGGGGAGATTTGAATATCCCCAAACTTTGAACTAGCCTTTGGTAAAGAAATATTTGTTTGTTCTGCCATAAAAATTACCCTCCAATCAAAATAAAAGCATCAATTATTTATTAATTAAGCTCTTGAGATGTATGTTGCATCATTGGTGTTAATAACTAGCTTGTCACCAGCGTTAACAAAGAATGGTACTTGTACAATTAAACCAGTAGTCATAGTAGCTGGCTTGCTTCCACCTGAAGCAGTGTTACCTTTGATACTTGGTTCAGTTTCTGCAACTTCTAGAGTAACAGTGTTTGGTACTTCGATACCGATAACTTCGTTTTCGTATTGAACGATACTTACGTCCATGTTTTCTTGTAAGTAGTTTAAAGCATCCTTGATCTTGTCACCAGGTACAGTAATTTGTTCGTATGAATCCATATCCATGAATACGTAACCTGCACCATCTTCGTATAGGTATTGCATGTTTCTAGTGTCAATTTGTGCTTGTTCCATCTTAGCACCGGCACGGAAAGTCTTGTCTTGAACAGCACCTGTTCTTAAGTTCTTAAGTTTAGTACGTACGAACGCACCACCCTTACCTGGCTTTACGTGTTGGAAGTTAATGATACGCCAAATTGCGTTATCTACTTCAATAGTTAATCCTGTTTTAAATTGGGCAGTTGAAATTGTTGCCATGATTAAAACTCCTCCTAGTATTACTAATATGTTTTATATGATAGCAATGTTAGTGCAGCGATTGCAATCGTAATCGTTACTAACATTGTATCATGTTAGCTTTATTTAAATAAGTCTTTGGTAATAAAAAAAGCCTGAAAATAAATCAGGCTTTTTCTACATTATTCACTAATTACTTAGCAACTGCTTCAGATACTGGGTATACTGAAACTTGGCGCTTGCTGCGGCCCATACGTTCGAAACGTACAACACCATCAACTAAAGCAAATAAAGTATCATCACCGGCACGCTTAACGTTTTTACCTGGGTAAATGTGAGTACCACGTTGACGGTAAATGATTGAACCAGTAGTAACTTTTGATCCATCAGCAGCCTTTGTACCTAGACGACGACCTGCAGAGTCACGACCATTGGCTGTTGAACCTCCCCCTTTATGGTGAGAGAAGAATTGTAAATTCATTTCTAACATTGGATTACACCTCCGTACAATTTAATCTATTGTAATATCTAATTTAATATAATCAGCATAACTTTGAGAAATATCCCGCATTCCATTTTGGAATGTTGATAAAATCGCTTGAGCAGCAATCTCATCTTCGGAAGAATTAGCTTGAGGAACTGTAACTTCCATAAAACCACCTTCGATGTCATCACTGACAACTTTAGGTTCTAGGTTAGCAACTTCGGTTAACCCATTTACAGTAGAAATGGATAAAACAGAAACCGCAGCGCATACAATGTCCTTACCATACTCACCTGAATCAGCATGACCGGATAAACTAAAACTAGTAATTCGATCACTTTGCTTATCATGAATAATATTTGCTAATATCATTTTTTATCCTCTAATTAAGCCTTGATTGAGTCAATCATAACCTTAGTGTATGGTTGTCTATGACCCTTCTTAGAACGAGAACCCTTCTTAGGCTTGTAACGAAGAATAGTAATCTTCTTACCACGGCCTTGCTTTTCAACAGTACCTTCAACTGAAGCACCGTCTACAAGTGGAGTACCAACCTTAGCTGAGTCACCACCAACGAAAACTACTTGATCAAAAGTAACCTTTTCACCTTCGTTTGCGTTTAGCTTTTCAACGTAGATTGCTTCACCTTCAGCAACTTTGTATTGCTTTCCGCCTGTTACGATAATTGCGTACATAATGTGCACCTCCTTGAATAATATGCTTAGACTCGCCGAACATAAGCGCTTCAATAAGAAGACTTAATACTCAGTCCGTGCGGTTGTAGCTGTGAAAGTCCACAAATACAACAAGGTAAGTATACATATTTTGAATAATTTAGTCAAGAAAAAAAGCATATCATAAGTGATATGCTTCAACAATTTATTCAAATGTCGCGAGAGAGATTCGAACTCTCGACCTACGGTTTAGAAGACCGTTGCTCTATCCAGCTGAGCTATCGCGACATCAAAACTCAACAAAAAACATTATATCGGATAATCGACATGGTGTCAATATCATTTTTAAATCAATTAAAATTTTTATAATGAATTAATTTCACTAAATTGAGCTGACAATGATTTATCATCAACGCCAAGGTCTACTATACCAAATTTTAGGAACATTTTCCAGGAAAATTGGAAATCTTTTTTAGAATGATTATAAAAACCGTTAAACATCATTCGTTTAATTGATAAATATACCTGATTAAAATCACGATCAGCATCAATGCTTGTGATTTTGTTGTAATCTTCTTCATCAATAACGATTACGTCTAACCAGTTATGAACGCTAGCAAACAACAAGTAATATTTCATCACGTTGGCAACGTCTTTAGTAATCATTTCCTTATAGTTTTTTACATCAATATTTTCTTGATCTTTTTTATAAACAGAGAAACGTTTTGAATCCTCTGCTAATTGAGCTAAAGATAAATCCAATTGGATAAATAGCTTTTGTTGCTTATTATTGCCATTTAAGAGCAATTGTTGCTTTTGCCCCATGTTATTGAACTTGGCAACAGCTTGTTGAATCATTTCGTCAAATTTTAGCAATCTAAAACACCTCACATTCCATTTTATCATTATGACAAACGTTTGAAAAATAAAAAAGAGCCTGACCTGAACCCCTAAAATTGGAAGATGGTTATGCTATTTTCTGGGAGGAATTGATCCGGTATTCAACCGGTGACATTCCTCCCAGTTTTTGTTTTATACGATAATTGTTGTAATAAGATATATATTCCTT
>NZ_JAPDKO010000029.1:0-15289 GCF_030398685.1 Apilactobacillus sp. EABW-1NA | reverse complement strand
TAGCTCTTCTGAATAAATTGTTATTTTATAAGCGAATTGACTTCGCAATGTTTAATTCTTACAACCAAGTTGTAAGTTCCTTACACATCATCGATTATCAATCTTGTTCAGTTTTCAAAGATCTACCGATTTGTTGATTGCTGATTAAATCAACCAGCTATTTAATTATATCAGACCGTTAACTTAATGTCAACAACTTTTTATAATTAATTTTTATCAACCTTGTTATCAAAAGTCGCTCAATCGCGATGACAACAATAACTATTATGCCATCTTAGCAAGTAAAAGTCAACAACTTTTTTTGCTTATTTTCAATCGAAATTAACGATCAACTTTTTCAACAGCAGAAACAATAATATCAAATTCAAACCGTCAAGTCAACAACTTTTTATTATTTGTTTCGATTAAATTTTATTGTTATCTCAAAAATGACAACGGATATAATAATACCAATTATAAACACTGTGGTCAATAACTTTTTCAAACTTTATTAAACTTTTTAGTTTTATTCTTTATAATAGAATTAAATAGAATAATCGTTATACTATTTCTTATAGATAATATTAAAGGAGTTTTACTATTATATGGAAAAAGTCGTGATTGCTGCTGCCAAGAGAACACCGATTGGTAAGATAAACGGTGCCCTAAAGAACTTCACTTCTGTGGATTTAGGAACCATTGTTACCAAGGCTGTAATTGAACAAGCAAACATTAAACCTTCTGATGTAGATCAAGTCGTGTTTGGAAATGTCATCCAAGCAGGTGCTGGTCAAAACATCTCAAGACAAATCGAAATTAATTCAAACATCCCCTACTGTAGTACTGCCAATACAGTTAACCAAGTATGTGGTTCCGGACTAAAGGCTGTCCGCAATGCTCAAGCTGCCATCGTGATGGGTGACGCTGACGTCGTGATTGCTGGTGGAGTGGAAAGCATGTCCAATGCTCCATTTCTAAACATGGACGTTAGATCCGGTCACAAGTTTGGTAATGTTACTCTAGTTGATTCATTAAACAACGACGCTTTAATGGATGCTTTTAACAAACAACCAATGGGAGTTACCGCAGAAAACGTTGCTGAAAAGTTCAACGTTTCAAGAGAAGAACAAGACGAGTTCGCCTACCAATCTCATATGAAGGCTGCCAAAGCATTTGATAATGGATACTTTGACAAAGAGCTAGTACCAATTGAAATCAAAAACAGAAAATCTTCTTATATTATGAAGGAAGATGAAAACATTCGTCGTGATACTTCTATTGAAGTCCTTAACAAACTACGTCCTGCCTTCAAGGAAGAAGGAACTGTGACTGCCGGAAACGCGGCTAGTCTAAACGACGGTGCATCTGCTTTAGTCCTAATGAGTGAATCAGCCGCTAAGCGTTTGAATGTCAAACCACTAGCGGTCATCGATGGCTATGCCGAAGCAGGATGTGATCCTGACTACATGGGATACGCTCCATATGACGCTACCAAGTCATTGTTTGATAAACTAAACATCACTATGGATGATATCGACCTAGTCGAACTAAATGAAGCATTCGCTGCTCAAGTCCTAGCGGTTGCTCACGACTACAATATCGATATGGACAAACTTAACATCTCTGGTGGTGCCATCTCAATGGGACATCCCCTAGGTGATTCCGGTGCGCGAATTGTCGGTTCATTAATCTATAACCTACAACGCACTAACAAAAAAAGCGGTCTAGCTACCATCTGTATCGGTGGTGGTATGGGAATGGCCATGAAAATTACACTACTATAGATAATTCTAATTAGTTTACTAAAAGTGTCATTGTAGTATGCTATGAATAGGCTTAATTTACAAACGTTGCAAAATGCAGCGTTTTTCTATATACTTTTTACTTATAATTTTCATAAAGGAAGTGTAAAAATGCCCGCAACATACTTAAAGAAATCAACTGAAGAAGATTTACCAGCAATCTTAGATATCATTCACTCAGCAATCAAGTACCTACACGAACAAGGAATTGATCAATGGCAACATGGTTACCCAGCTGACGAAGATTTAGTTAAAGACGTTAAAGATGGAATCAACTACGTGTTAATCACTGACGGCCAAGTCGCCGGAACTGCAACAATTCATCAAGGAATTGATCCAAATTACCTAAAGATTGAAGAAGGCGATTGGGTTAACGGTTCTGAAGCTCACTACGCAGCGATTCACAGAGTTGCCATCTCAAATGAGTTCCGTGGACAACACCTATCTGAAAAACTGGTTAGTAGCTTAATCACCGTTTCACGTGTATTAGGTTACAAGGATATCAGAATCGACACTCATCCTGAAAACAAAGGTATGCAACACGTTATCACTTCTAACGGTTTTGAAAAACGTGGAATTATCCATATGCGAGAAAATGGTCATCCATGGACTGCTAGATTTGCATACCAACTATTAACTAAATAATAGAAGGTGCTCACATGCTAGCAGACGACCTATCAGTTCAAATCAAACTGATTATTATGTATGCGATTGGTGTTTTAGCCCTATTGACTTTGCTATTTTTCTTATACCGCAAGCATCAATCATTTAAAAATAAATATGTAGCAACCATCCTAGGAATTACCATCATCTTGGTATTAATCCTAATCGATGTAAGTACATTGCATTAAAAAAAGACGTTCATTATGATGAACGTCTTTTTTGTTTGGTTTAATTAGTGAATAACAACCTTAGTGCCGGTTGGTACTGAGCTGTTGATCCATTTAGCGTCTGGAATTGATAAACGAACGCAACCATGTGAGTTGGCAACCTTGCCTAGTTCATGGGCATCCTTCATTAAATACTTACCAGCCTTGTTTACGGGAACGGAATGGAATAGGTAGATTCCGTGATCCTTAAATGAAGTCCAGTAGTTGGCACCTTCCTTGGATGATGCGTTGTAGAAGTGACTACCACGTTCTTTTTGAATGTGGAATGTACCGCGTGGGGTACCATCGTCATTTCCAGTTGAGCATAGCATGGTGTATAAAACCTTGCCCGCCTTGTTCATAACATAGACACGTTGTTTCTTAATTGAAACATCTAGCCAGTTCTTCTTTGATAGTTTCATATTTGGGTAAGCCTTCTTTTCAGAAGAGTGCTTCCAAGCATTCTTTGAAGGCCTTACTGAGGCTTGTGCCGATAGATTGGTAGTAGTATTCTTGTTCGCAGTCGATTTTGAGGTAGATTGGCCGCAAGCTGTTAATCCTAATGCCACAATGACGGCAGCAATAATCATTGCAAATGCACGTTTAAATTTAGTCATTAAATATCTCCCCTTGTCTTTGACTTAATTAAAACACAAAGTGAAAATCAATTCCATTATTAAAAACATTTGGTATAGTTATATTTATAAAAACATTCGTACAAACTAAGGAGATATCGTTATGCGAAAACTAAAAGCATTTTCACTACTACTCGTTATGACTGTCATGTTGTTTGCCGGAAGCATCAGTGAAACCCACCTAGCCGCTAATGCGCAAACTACCAAGCAAACTCGTCACAAGAAAAAGCCCGCCAAAAAAGCTAAAAAATCCAAGAAGGCTAAGAAAACTTCTAAGGCTAAACACAAAAAGACCACTAAGAAGAAAAAGGCCGTAAAGAAACACGCTAAAAAGACTACCAAGGCCAAGAAGAAGCACCCAAAGAAAACTAGAAAAGTTACCAAAGCAAAAAAGAAGGTAGCTACTAAGAAGAAGGCCCCTAAAAAGGTAGTTAATAAAAAAAACAACGCCAAAAAAGTGATTGTAAGCACTACTTCTCCGGTAGCTACCAGCAACAAGAAGACTACCGATTCTAACTACTACCAATCCGTTGATGGTTTTAACTACCCATCAGACGATCACGCTACTCCTAACGCATCTGACACGCTAAACATCCCTGCCGGTTACCTATTTAGTTTCAATGCCAACACCAAGAAGATGGTCCAAGGTACCGCTTCAGACGAATCAATTGACCAAAGCCGTCAAATTAACACATTCCACCCAAGCACCGCCGACATTAACGCCAAGGTCAACATCAACAACATTAGTAATGACCAACAACGTCAACTATCACAATATGCAGCTAACCTTGTGAATGATTTAAGACACAAGCTAGCTAACAACTACCCATACACCCAAGACCTAACCGTTACCGAACGTGCTCTAAAGGCTGCCACTGATGTTGCCATCGGCTACAACAACGATAATTGGGACTTTACTAAAAAAGGTGGTCACGATGTCTCTGTCCTAGATGACGTCTTCGCCGCTAACAGTTTCTCTGCCTACGGTGAAAACATCGCTGGTTCACTACTAACTAACTCATACATCAATGGACCAGTTACTATGGCTAACGTTAAGGAAAGCATCTACGGTGCCATCTGTGCCATGATGTTTGACGACGCATCTTCTGATTGGGGCCACGCTGCCAACTTCCTAGGAATTGGTTTCGATAGTTCCGCTAAACAAGAATTCGGTGTTTCAATTGATAAGATGGGCCAAATTCACTTCGAAATTTATCAATAAAAAATAAAAAGACGCTATGACGGCGTCTTTTTTGTTTAGCAAAATTATCATGTTTACAAATAGTTCAAAACAGATATACTTATACATGAATTAAATATAAAAATGCTGTCCACTGGGGTGCCGTTTTTCGGCTGAGATTACACCCATTGAACCTGATCTAGTTAACACTAGCGAAGGAAGTCAGGCGCACTCCAAGTAAAGAATTAGAATTAGAATTAGACTTAGTCTATCCAAGTGTACCCTTCCACCGTCGTGTGGGAGGGTATTTTTTATTTACGGCAGCAAACTGGAGGTATTGTTTCATGTTTTCACATCAACTAGTCAAAGAAGCTAACCCAATTTTGGAAGCCATCTTTGACCACCCGTTTGTTAAAGGTATCGGTGACGGTCACGTCGACGATGCAGCATTAAAATTTTATGTTCAACAAGATTTTCAATACTTATCTGAGTTCATCAAAATTTACGCTAGTATCATCCCCATCCTAAAGGGCAGAGAGGACATGCGCTTTTTCGCTGAAAACATCGATTTTATTTTAAACAGTGAGATTCACCCTCACCACGTCTTTTGCGATATCGCTAACGTTACATACGAAAGTTTGCAACACGCTACCCCAAGCCCTAAGGCTTACCTATACCAATCACATATGTATCGTGCCGTAAGAACCGGTAGTCTGGCCAACATCATCTGTGCGCTACTACCATGCCCATGGACATACAATGAAATTGCCAAACAACTAACTGCCACAGGGAAAAACACCGAAGACAACCAGTTTAAGAGTTGGATTGATTTCTACCTATCTGACAATGAAGATGCAGATGGTGGAATAACCCAAAAGCTCTTTAACATGTTAAATGAACTATCCAAGGACATGTCAGAAGAAGAAATCAATGAGGCCAAAGGCTTCTTCCTAAAGAGTACCGAATTAGAATGGGAATTCTGGGAACAAGCCTTCTACCAACAAGACTGGCGTTTTGCCGACATCATTCATGGAGGTAGTCATCATGAATAGTAAAAAAGTCCCTGAAGCACTAACGATTGCCGGTTCAGATTCCGGTGGTGGAGCCGGTATGCAAGCTGACATCAAAACGATGCAAGAACACCATGTCTTTGCTACCAATGTCGTGGTTGGTTTGACCGCCCAAAACACATTGGGTGTGCAATCCGTCCTACCCACTCCCGTTGAAATGATCAACGCACAGTTTAACTCACTATACGATGATTTCGACATCAAGGCTGCCAAAACCGGTGCCTTGTTTGACCAAAAACGTGTCGAAGCCGTCGTCGCAAACATTAATGAACACAACATTCACCCCATCGTCGTCGACCCGGTCATGGTTGCCAAGGGTGGCGCTAGGTTATTAGACGATTCGGGTATCGACGCCATCATCCATAAACTAATGCCAATCGCCGACATCGTGACCCCTAACCTTCCTGAAGCTGAGGTTATATATGGTAAGAAGATTGAAACCAATGACGATGTGATTGCAGCTGCTGCGCACATTCAACAACTGGGTGCCAAGAACGTCATCATCAAGGGTGGCCACCAACAAGGTGATACCCTTTCCGATTACGTCCTACTAGAAAGCGGAATTAGTTTTACCATCGAAAGTAAAAAGTACGACACCGCGAGAAAACACGGAACTGGCGACACCCTATCATCCGCAATCGTCGCTAACCTATCCAAGGGGGCATCCATCAAGGAAGCCATCATCGAAGGTAAACGCTACATTGATACCATCCTACAATCAGAAATCATTGTCGGACATGGTCATGGACCACTAAATCACTGGGGGGCTGAAGATGAAATTCGCTAAAGAACAACTAGCCGTCTACTTCATTGCGGGTAGTCAAAACGTTGGCGGCGACGTCGACAAACTAATCCAAATCGTAGAGGGTGCATGTAAGAACGGAATTACCATGTTTCAATACCGCGAAAAAGACCGTTCTACCCTATCCGATGCGGAAAAACTACAGGTGGCGATTCAACTAAAGGAAATCACCGCCAAGTATAACGTGCCATACATCATCGATGACGATATCGATTTGATGAAGGAAATTAATGCTGATGGAATCCACGTCGGTCAAGACGACACCAAGATTGAACGCGTCATCGCGGAATGTCAAAACAAGATTATCGGACTATCTACCCACACCCTAGATGATGTCAGAGCTGCCAACAATGTCGATTCACTAGACTACATCGGAATTGGTCCCATCTTTGCGACTCAATCCAAGTTAAAGGTGAAACCAGCAATCGGTATCGATGAACTAAACCGTTTATACCAAGAATCTACTCATCCAGCCGTTGCCATTGGTGGCATCAAGGAAGATAACGCCAAGGCGGTGCTAACTACCAACGTCGACGGTGTCTCAGTCATCTCAGATATCATCGATAGTTCCGATATCCAACAAACCATTAATCGTCTAAAGGGGAATGCATAATGACTACTATCAAACAAATCAGAGAAAACTCACCAATCATTTTAAACATCTCAAACATGGTAACACCACAACACGTGGCCGATGCCATCAACTTCATCGGGGCGTCACCAATCATGTTCGACGACATCAAGGAAGCAAGCGACCTAGTCAACATCTCAAATGCCCTAGTCATCAACATGGGTTCATCAAACGATGCCGACGTTGAAAAATCAATTGCAGCTGGAAAGTACGCCAACCAAAAAGGCATCCCTGTCGTCATTGATCCCGTTGCGATTGGCGCATCCAAGTTACGTCAAAATAACTTCGCTAAGGTAGCTAAGGAAGTCAATTTCGACGGTGTTCGTGGTAACGCCGGTGAGTTAGCATTTCTCGCCGACATCGAATGGAACGCCCAAGGTATCGACGCCGGAAACGGTGACGGTGACTTACATCAAATCGCAGAAACAGTCGCTAAGAAGTTTGACTGTATCACATTACTATCAGGTGTTACTGATGTGATCTCAGATGGTAGTAAAACCGTAGAAGTTAAAAACGGTCATCACTACTTTGCCGTTAACGTTGGTTGTGGCGATATGTTAGACGGTATCCTAGGGGCCTGTCTAGCAGTCGACAACAGTTTAGATTCCGCCGTGCTTGCATCTAGTATCCTAAGCATTGCCGGAGAAATTGCCGGTGGAATTACCGACAACCTACCATATTCATTCCTATCAACTGTATTTAATACCTTATACCAACTAACCGACGAAGAAATCACTGAGTTTCAAAAACTAGGCTAAACAAAAAGGACTGACAAACGTCAGTCCTTTTTATTTTCATCATTTATGATGTCTCTAACAAGTCTCGAAATAATAAAGTATAGAATTGAAAAAGCTGCTGATGATAGAATAACAATTAAACTAGGTCTATTATAGTAAAAGAAATTATTATTCATTTTCTCGAATAGTCTTACTACAGGTGGAACAAAACTATTAGCGATTATATACGAAATTTCAATCAAATAAATATATATTTTTATAGGTATTAGTTTTTCACGACAATAGCGTTTCAATTTAATTCTTTGTTGTCTTCTTAATCTTTTATAGCTAAATATTTCGATTAAGACATGCAACATTTTATAGTCAAGCATTGAAATGATGATGGTAAAGACAATTGAAAAAATTGTTAATGTATCACTTAAGTTCATTAAATATAATATAACAGAAACCAATATCATAAATATAAATTTCCAAACTATTATTTTAACTTTATATTTCGTGATATTGTTATATTTTGGTACAATAACTATTTTATCTAAGAACCATGAAATAACCCATAGTTCATACCAAGTTAACATTGAAAAAATGTAGAAAGAAACATGGTTTTTATTAAAAACATCTCCACAAATACTATTAATAGTTATAATAACAATCAATATAAAATCGCAAACGATAGTTGCCTTAAAACAAATCATGTCTTTCCATGAGTTATCTGACGTCATTAATCTTTTAAACGTTTTAAATGCAACATATATACTAATACATAATGATGTTGATATGATTATTATCGAAAAAATAAATAATAAATAGTACCATTTATTAAAAAAAGTACGAATAATCCCGATACCAATACAAAAACTAATAAACGTTATGGCTAATAACATTATTATTATGTGTTCAGCTTCAAAATCCCTTTTTTTCGTCAATAAATCAACTTGATTATCAACCCATTTAAAACCTTTATCAATCCATTTAATAATAACCAACCTCCAAATACTATGTATTACACATATACCATATAGCATTATAGAAGCTTATTTGTTTAAAATATTGATAATCTTATTGTATATATCTATACATTCATATAAAAAAGACTGACAAACGTCAGTCCTTTTTATTTTTATAGTGCTTTTTCGATATTAGCTAGTGTTAGTTCATCAGTTGAGGCAAACACGATATCAGCATCCTTTAGGATGTCGGCACTACCGATTCCGATGGAAGTCTCACCGGCACCATTGATAGCAGCAATACCGACTTCCGCATCTTCAATTCCGATGCATTGTTCTGGAGCTAGGTCCAAGATTTCAGCACCCTTAGTGTAGATTTCTGGATCTGGTTTACCCTTACTCAATAAAGCCGGGTTAACCACCTTTTCAAAGTATTCACTTAATTGAAGTTTTTCCAAAACAGTTGGTGCATTCTTGGAAGCAGATGCTAAAGCGATTAAATAGCCATTATCACGTAAACTGTCCAAGAATTCCTTGATACCAGGAAGAATATCGGCTGGTGACATTTGATCAACTAGGTTTAGGTAGTTATCGTTTTTTTCCTGTGCTAGTGCCAGCTTGTCTTCTTCAGTGTATTTTCCTTGTAAGTTACCGCGATCCAAAATCAGATTCAATGAGTCCATGCGGTCCACACCCTTTAGGTCTTCGGCTAACTTGTCATTCCATGGCGTGCCGACTTTATCGGCAATTTGTTTCCATGCCTTACTGTGTAAAACAGAGGTGTTGGAGATAACACCGTCCAGGTCAAAAATGAAACCTTTAATCTTGTCTAATCCCATGTCTATTCCCCCTTTGATAGGATTTCTAGTGTTGCTTTTTCTAGTTTGTATGACTTGTTGTTTACAATGATGTTCATTGGTTGACCATCAACCAACTTGATTGTTGTTTTACCATCAACAATGTTGATGTTTAATAATCTGCCGTTAAAGACAATTCTGAATTCAAAGCCATCCCATTCAATTGGTAGATGTGGGATAATCTTTAATTCGCCGGCTGAAGTTACTTGCATCCCTGCGAAACCTTGAACCACACTTAGCCAGCTTCCACCTAGGTTTGCCAAGTGTAAACCATCTTCAGTGTTTCCTTGTAAATCAGTTAAATCCATACGAACAGTGTCTGAGAAGTAGCTGTAGGCCTTCTTCATGTCACCCATACGCGCAGCTAACGCACTGAAGATTGAGCGTGATAATGATGAGTCATGAGTAGTAATTTTTTCGTAGTAATCGAATTCTCTTCTTAGTTGATCATCATCAATTGTTTCTGGGAATAATAGGTCCGCTAAAACAGTATCTGCTTGCTTGTTCACTTGGTATCTGTAGATGTTTAGTGGGTGGTAGTGCAATAGTAATGGGTATTTGTCCTTTGGTGTTTCGTCGAATGGCCAGATTGCCTTGCTGAAGAATGTGTCATCTTGAGCGTTAATTTGGTATTCGTCGTTGAATGGGAAGTAAATCCTTTCAGCGATGTCCTTGAATGATTCTAATTCTTCAACTGAAGCACCTAGTTTGCTGAATCCTTCTGGATCTTCTTCCATTAACACTAGTCCTAACTTGTATGCCAAGTTGAAGTTGTTTTGCGCCATTCTGTTAGTAAAGTAGTTGTTATCAACCATTGCAGTGTATTCGTCTGGTCCAGTTACTGTGTGGAATTCGAATACTGTCTTGTTCTCTCTCTTTGCCCACGTACCGAATTCTCTGAAGAAACGAGCAGTTTCTAGTAACATTTCAAAACCATAGTCCTTTAAGAATGCCATGTCATGAGTTGCTTGGTAGTAGTTACCGATGGCATATGCAATGTCTCCGTCTAAGTGGTAAGCGGCAGTACTTGCTGGGTAGTATGCGGAAGTTTCTTCACCGTTGATGGAACGCCATGCGAATAGCGCACCTTGGTTAACACCCAATTCACGAGCACGTGTACGTGCAAAGCTTAGAGTGTTGTAACGGTATACCAATAGTTTCTTGGCAATTTCTGGATTTGTGTAGATGAAGTAAGGAATCATGTACATTTCAGTGTCCCAAAAAGTGTGACCTTCATAACCTGGTCCTGTTAAACCTTTGGCAGCGATGTTTGTCTTACCGTCACGACCAGTAGCTTGGTTTAATTGGAAGATGTTGTAGTGAAGAGCTAGGTTTAATTCGTCGTTTCCGGCGATTGAAACCTCACCGTTTTGCCAAGTGTCATGCCAGAAACTAGCACTGTTTTCCTTAATTGTGGCAAAGTCTTCTTTAGCAAAGTCACCTGCTTCATTCTTTTCACCAACGATAAATCCGTAGCCAACTTTTGGTTCGTCGACTAGTGCTAGTTTTTTAGTTAGTGGACTTTCGTTGTTAAAACCGTAAGCAGTAATTTCAATGCGTTGTTGTGATTCAGCAGTACTAATGGCGATTGTTTGTGATAAGTCGTCAGTAGCAACCACTTCACGTTTGATTGATTTTAATTCTCTAGTCTTTCTTGGGTCATCGATGTCGTCGCCTGCTTCAGCCTTTGCTTCTTCTAGGACAAAACTCTTATCGATGTAGATGTCACCCTTGTAAGTTCCAGCTTCAAAAGCATATTCAATGCCGTAGAAGTGAACTTCTCTTTGATCGATTGCTGAAGTGACATTCATTTTAATTGTTTGTTTCTTGTCGTTACTTAATTCATATTCTTCAACCAATTTACCGTTAGATAAATCTAATTGCATATCTACTAGTTTAGAATGAGTGAATTCGCCATGACCGTCATCAAAGACGCGAATTTTTCTCAAGTTAGGAAGAGAAACGATTGTTTCATTCCTCTTTGGGTAGTAAGCAGCAGCTTCTCCGTATGTGATTGGACTGTATTCGAAGAAACCATTTACAAGTGTTCCTTCTACTGCGTTTGATTCAATTGGGTTAGTTGAACGAACCCCAAAGTGACCATTACCGAATGAGAACACAGCTTCTAGGTTGCCCGGATTACTTGAACTCACGTCTTTTAGTCTTAATTTAATGTCTTTAGTCATTTTTAATTCAACTCCTTTAATTATTCTTTAACTGGTTTTACAAAGAATACTGTTCCGGCAGCAATTAGTGCGCAGATTCCAGCTAGGAATAGCATTGCACTCATTGATCCGTGTAGCATTGGGAAGATTGCGAAACTAGAAACTGAAGCGACAATTTGTGGGATACAAATTTGCCAGTTGAATAGTCCTAGGTAAGCACCTTCGTTCTTACCTTTAACAGCACCTGTAATCATTGCAAATGCTTCTGTTCCGATTGTGATGTACATAATTCCAAATAGTGTGAATGGAACGATTGATAGCATCTTTGAAGTTACAAAGTACATCATGATTAGACCTAATCCACCTAATACTAGTGAGATGAATAGGATTTTTCTTCTTTGGCTTGGTTTTAGACGAGCTAAAACGAATGTACCCCATAGAACTCCGGCTAGTGATTGAACGAATGTTAATACCCCGTTCCAGTTACCAGCTGCTTGGAATCCTGCGCTAGCAGGGTTAGTTGTGTGCCAAATGTTTTCTGCTAATGCACCAGTGCTGTAAGTCCATACAAATTGAACTGAGATGAATGAGAACATCATAACTGCTAATAATTCCCAGAAGATCTTAGGAGCAGTCTTTACTAATTCCCATAGACTTGGTGCTTTTTCTTTACTGTCTTCTTCAATGTCGTGGTATTTTGCGTATTCTACTGGGTCGTATTCTTTAACGTTTACAACAGTGTAGATAGTAGTTGCAGCGATTACGACTGCTCCAATGTAAAAGGCAATTTTTACAGTTGTTGGAACTTCACCTTTAGGAGCAATGTTTGAAAAACCAATTGCAGTGATTACGAATGGTAGGATTGCAGCTAGCATTCCCCCTGCGTTTGAGTAAATGTTTTGGAATGACCATGCTTTGTCTTCTTGGTCTGCGTTAACCATGTCACCGATAATCATTCTGAATGGTTGTTGACACATGTTTGATGAAACGTCTAGAAGCATGATAGTAACCGCACCAAATAGTAAAGCGGCTAATGATCCATAACCTAAACCTAGCGATCCAACGTTTGGTAAAACGATTAAAACAATTGCAGAAATAATAGAACCCATAATCAAGTATGGCAATCTTCTACCAAAACGGTTCCACGTTTTGTCTGATCTCTTTCCAACGATTGGTTGAACAATCATCCCTGCCAATGGTGGTAGGATGAAGAACCAACCTAACTTATTAGGGTCAGCCCCAATAGTTTGGAAAATTCTACTCATTTGAGATGTTTGTAAAAAGAACGCCATGTTTAAACCAAAATAACCGAAGGTAATATTAAATAATTGGAACCTCGATAGTTTTGGTAATTTTAGTTTGGACATCATAATAGCTCACTCTCCTTTATTAATATGATTCTTTAGTGGCTATGATTACTATAGCGATAATAATGTAAACGCTTTACTAATCGATAATCAAATTATATTCGATATTTTTTTAATTAGCTAGCGTTTTTTTGTTAAGAATTTATAAAGGTATAAAATATTTTTTATATACTTTAGCGGGAGATTAATTAATCCATTAATTATTCTTATGCTTATATTTTGTGCACAAAAAAAGCCGAATCTTTTAACGGATCGGCACTGTAAGATTTTTCTCCTATTAATAAAAAAGGAGCTGACAAACGTCAGCTCCTCTTATTTTTTAATAACATACAAAATATACTATGGCTATAATAATAACGGCGATTACCATTAATGTGTAACAAATCTTTTCAAACATATGAATTTCCTTCTTTGCTCCCGCATTTAATTTATCTAAAGTTTAGGCTAACTACCCGCACTTGTCAATTTTGTTATATATAATAAAAAAACGTTGGAATAATTCCAACGTTTCTTATATTTATTAGATGTATTGAACGATTGTCATCAAGATAGGAATAACAACGATGAACAATACAGTTGAAGTAGTTACAATGTTTGTAGCGTACTTAACATCCCCGTGTGATTCAGCAGCTAGGATTGGTAATACAGCTAGCATTGGAGTAGCTGATTGAACAATCATAGTTTGGCTAAACATTGTTGGTAGTGATACACCACCATGAGCAGCAGCAGTTAGGATAGCAATCATAACAACTGGAGCCAATACGAAACGACCTAATAATGCAACAACAGTGTCACGGTCGAATGAGATACTCTTTAGACCAGCATCAGCTAATACAATACCAATGTAGATTAGTGATAGTGGAGTAACTAAACTACCAACGTATGATAGTGTTTGTGATAAGAAAGGTACCTTTAGTACTGGAATGTTTAGTAGTAAGAATACTAATGCAACCAAGAAACCAACAAGTGGCATTGGAATAACTTGTTTCCAGTTAATCTTGTGGTGTTCTTTTGGTTGACCTGACTTAGTAGGATCATCATTACTGATTAAGAAGACACCAAATGCCCAAGTAGAAACAGTATTGATGATGTAGTATACCAAGAAGTAAGTCATTGACTTGTCACCGAATAAGGCAATGTTCAATGGTAAACCAATGAAGATAGTGTTGGCATTAACAATAGCGTTAATAAATACACCACGACGACCTGGTCTAACCTTCATGATTTTAACTAGTGCAAATGCAATTAGGTAACCGATAACAACTGAGATAATACCCCAGATTAGGTAGCTACCGAAACTTACAAGCTTACCTCTAGTTAGACGACTTAACACCGCTACAAAAATTGAAGCTGGTAAGGCGATGTTTTTGATTAATTTAGAAATGTTCTTGCTGAATGTATCTGCAAACCAACCGGTTTTTCTTAATACATATCCTAATAACATAATTAGAACAACAACAAGGACACTTTGGATTGAGTTAATAAATACTCCCATTATGAATCCTCCTATTTGATATTAAAAATAATTATTGCTTAATTTAAAACACGATAAGTACTATAAAACACATTTAAAGATATAGTCAAAGGATAAGTTCATTATAAATATTTTTTATATCAACTAGCAAAAGACCGTCGTATTAATCTTTGTCGTCTTTTTTATGCTTGTTTTTTAAAGAAATTACTAACACAGTGGATAATGTAGAAATAATAAATAATACAATTACCATGATAATCATTCCGATCACTAGCATCTAATCCCCCCTAGTTTTTCACCTTTTGATAAAATTATAGCTAATTTTCAATTTTTTCTCAAAAAAATGTTGCATAAAATAAATAGATATGGTTTAATATTATATGTCGCTTGAGGTTACATCTCACAGACAAACTTAATATTTTGAGCTGTTAGCTTAAGGTAAAAGCACTCAGTCCTTTGCTGAGAAGATGGTGTTCAAAGCATCACAGCTCACTAACTAAAGTACTTTGAAGATTTTATCTTTGGGGTACTTTTTTGTTAAAGAATAAAAGTTTGTTTTTGTATATCTCACAAAAAAAGAGTCGCTTCTTAATTGAAATTGAAGCGGCTCTTTTTTTAGATCTTTTATACATAATAAAAGCCATAGCATAAGGAACTGCAACTATTATTTTGAACAAATAAATAAAAGCAGCTTTCTAACTATTTAATTGGGCAACTGATTTTCTGTATTCTACAGGTGATTGGTTGCCTAATTTTGTTAGTATTCGTTTATTA
>NZ_JAPDKO010000028.1:0-15905 GCF_030398685.1 Apilactobacillus sp. EABW-1NA | reverse complement strand
TTTTCTAGCTACCATTTGAGATCCCATACCGTTTAGGTATGCGTTAATTACATTTAATTTATCTTCTACTTTATATTTAGACACAAAAACACCCCAAAGTTTTGTACAAACTTTGGGGTGCAGTGCACCAGTGGGTGCCTTTTTTAGTTTACTTAAAAAATAGCTTTTGAATATCTTTGAATTGACGAGTCTTTGAAAGTCTTAATAAGATAACGTATGCGATGATGGATCCTGAAATTGCACCCCCAAAGAATTTAGGCGTGAACACGAACCAGAATAGTTGGTTAGAACTTCCAGTGTACCAAACCATCACAGGGTATGAAGCAAGCGAACCTAATACCCCAGTTCCGAAGATTTCACCAATGACCGCCATCCAGTTTTTACGGTAGATAAGATATAGTAGTCCGGCCAAGAATGCCCCGAAGACCGCTCCGGTAAATGCTAGTGGTGAATTCCTAGCAATAACATTCTAAGGCAAGCACAAACGATGGCCATCACTAGCGCATACCATGGTCCCATCAATACAGCTGCGGTCACGTTTAGTACCGATGACATTGGTGCCATTCCTTCAATTCTAAAAATGGGTGATAAAACAAAATCTAGTGCAATCATAATTGCTAAGATTGTTACTTTCTTGATGCTAACTTTTGAATCCATTAATAAAGCTCCCCTCAAATATGTATACTTCATTAATGTAGTTTTCCTGCACAGCATCTTAATTAAAAAAGTCCCTATCTATATAGATAGGGACAGTCCAAGTGCGTTTATCTTCCCTAGCGCCAGCATTATCTGGATCAGGTTCTTGGGTATAATCTCAGCCGATTAAGGCACCCCATTAATGTTTGTATTTTCAAATCATAGCGTAGTTGAATGAAATAGTCAAAAAAGATTTTCAAACTAATTGGTGGATAAAAGCCACTATTTAGATATAATTGTTTCAAAGGATGTGATGGTATGGATGATAAAAAAATCGAGGTAATCAGACATTTTAACCGTGAATATACCCAACGATTAGGAATTCTGCAAAAAAACGTTTTTAACAGTGAAATCAGTTGGGCAGAAGCACGAATATTAATGGAAATTAACTACCTACAAAGTCCTACCCCAATTAAAATTTCCAATAACTTAGAACTCGACAAGAGTTATGTCAGCCGCGTCATCAAGCGTTTGAACAAACTCAGCTACGTCGAAAAAACAACGTCAGAAGAAGACAAACGAGCAAAGCTGTTAGTCCTAACCCCTACCGGAAGGACAGTCGTCCAACAGCTTAATACCAATTCTGACGAACAAATTCAATCAATCGTAAATAATCTCAATAACGAAGAACAGGAAGCTTTTTATCAATCAATTAACACCCTAAACAAACTACTAGCAAAAGGTGGAATCAATCATGTGGAAGACTAAACAATTTTCAGAACTAACCCTAGAAGAGCTTTTCGAAATTTACCGCGTCAGATCAGAAGTATTCGTTGAGGAACAACATATCGTCTACACCGACCCAGATGAAAATGACAAACAAGCACTACACGTTTTTGAAACCGATGGTAAGACCATCACCGCGTACGCCAGAATCTTCAAAGATGGCGACCACATTACATTTGGCCGTGTCTTAACCACCCAACAAGTCCGCGGAACCGGTAAGGGTAAGGAACTTTTGGAATACATTCTAAAAGTTATCAAGGAAAAATTCCCTAACACCAGAGTCGAAATCGACGCCCAAGCACATGCCGTTGGTTATTATGAAAAAGGTGGTTTCAAGGTCACCAGCGAACCATTTATCGAAGCCGGCATTAATCACATCAAGATGGAATATTAAATGTAAATTTATAAAAATGTTTATTATTGCATAAGTTTTGTTAACAAATATTGTTTTAACTATTAAAACAATTCTATAATGAACCCAATGTTATTTTATTACATACTTGGAGGTTCTAATTATGGTTAAAAAAGTTGCTTTAATTACAGGTGCTGGTCAAGGTATTGGAAAGGGAATCGCTTTACAATTAAGTGCGGATGGATTTCTAGTCGCATTAGCAGGTCGTCACTTAGACAAGGTTAATGAAGTTGCCACAGAAATTAATAATAAGGGTGGTCAAGCCATCGGAATTCAATGCGATGTCCACAAAAAAGAAGATGTTGAAAAAGCCATTCAATCTGCTGTTTTAGAATTTGGTCAGCTTGATGTTTATATTAACAATGCCGGAATCGCTATCGTTGATCCAGTAGAAGACATTTCAGAAAAAGATGCAAGCAGTCTATTAGAGATCAATGTTTTAGGTTCTTTATATGGAATTCAAGCTGCTGCTAAACAATTTAAGAAGCAAAGAACCCCCGGTAAAATTATTAATGCCTCTTCAATTGCAGGATATGAAGGTTTCCCAATGCTAAGTGTTTACTCAGCAACTAAATTTGCTATCAGAGGTTTAACACAAGCTGCTGCAAAGGAACTAGCGAAAGATAAAATTACGGTAAATTCCTACTGCCCAGGTATTGTTTTAACTCCAATGTGGGACGAAATTGATGATAAGATGACTAAACTAGACGGTCGTGAAAAAGGTTCAGCTCTAAATGATGCGATTAACAGCATTGCGTTAGGACGTGGTGAACAACCTGAAGACGTTGCCAACCTTGTTTCATTCCTATCTAGCGAAAAGGCAAATTACATTACCGGCCAATCAATTATCGTTGATGGTGGAATTCAATTTTCATAGAACAAAATAAAAAAGCCTACCAAAATCGGTGGGCTTTTTTTAGATATTAAAAGTTAATAGTTGGTCCAAATTCAGCTGCTTCATGATAAGCAACGTCATAGTTAAATGTAAATGTACTAAAATCAGCAGGAGTAGATGGATCCATTCCAACAAATGTTAAATTCAAAACTTGTTGACTATTACCAGGAATAGTAGCAGCTGCATTGTAAGGACCCCATGCTGGTGATAATTGGTGACCTGCATTATTGGATAAATATACACCAGGAGTACTATCAGAATCTAACGATCCAGTATTAAAGAAATCAGTACTATCTGATGAAAGATTCTTCACAAGCACTTGCATAACAACAGCAGTCTTGTATTGAGTATTACCGGATAGTTGATAATAAGTTACATTTCTTAAAGTAATATCATGAGGATTATCACTATCATTTGATTGATTACTAATATCAATGTTGTAATCTTTTGATTGACGATAAGTATATTCAGCCTTAATAGGATTATCACCTGTTGGGTTAATATCAATAGTTGGATGACTGTAAGTAATTGGAGTAGGTCCAGCAGGCTTCTTTACAACATGCTTCTTTACAACATGCTTCTTAACAGCCTTCTTAGCTGGCTTCTTCTTAGTTACTTTCTTCTTTTTCTTAGCTACCTTTTTCTTTGAATGCTTTTTAGTAGCCTTCTTCTTACTCTTCTTTGTTGCCTTCTTGTGTTTCTTTGAAGACTTCTTTGCTTTCTTGTGCTTCTTGGTGTCTTTATGGTGAGTAGCAGCGTTTGCTTCTACTGATGTAAAGGCGCTGACAGAAGTTGATGCACTAGCAGCAAAAAGTGTTAAAACTGCCAAAATGGCAAGAAATGACTTTTTGATCTTCATATCAAAATCCCCCTAATGTATGTAATAAAATTAAAATATAATTGCAATAAATTAATAATATTATAACCTTCGTTTAAAGTCTATCAATAATTACATACATGCAAATAAGTTTATGTTAATAAAAAACTTAAGAAGACCAATATTTATATGATTTTCTAGGAGCTTTTCAGATCCAAGATTTTGAACAAATTGCATCTATGTCATTTTTTATATACAAATGTTCATGTTTTAAGAAACAAAAGAATTTAAAACATTTTGACACATACAATCCAAAATCGTTTGTGATTTTACTAACTTATCATTCATCTATAATTTTTTTATTTTTACTTCGTGTCCAATAATTCATCATTATAGACACTTAAATGAATATTTATGAACTCGGTGTTTATTTTTAACTTTTTCACTAAATTTATTTCCGTTAGAACCCTTGATACAATAGTTAAAAATCAATAAGGAGGAGTTAATCATCATTCATTTAAAGTGTCCGATTTGCGGTAATTTATTCTTCAATCAAATCAAATGCAAGTACTGTCGTCTTATCACTGCTCAATTAAAAAGAGATCTGAAAAAATCATATAAACGATTTACAAATTCTTTTGATAAAAACGTCCGCCACATGAGTCGATTTGGTGATGAAAGACTCCTACCACTACTAGCATTTATTTGTGCAATTGTGACCGTCGTTGTTATCGATTTAATCCTGGTATTAATATCTTACATTCCATAAAAAAAGAGGGCCAGCTTATACTGACTCTCTTTTGCGTTTCCATAATACGACTGGTTTTAAAATTAGTGGTGCTAAAATAGTTGTAACAATAATTACAGCAATCAATGTTGAATAATAACTTATTGAAATAAAGTGACTGTCTAATCCAGCTTGGGCGATAACAATACCGACTTCACCACGGCTTATCATCCCTGCCCCTATTTCAACTGAATTCGCGAAATCAATTCGACTAAGTTTCGCACCGATAAAGGCACCCAAAAATTTTGTTATTACAGCTAAAACTGTAAGGATGGAAAACATTAAGAAGTGATCGTAGACACCATTGACTTGCATATCAACCCCAATGCTTACAAAGAAAATTGGAATAGGCAGCAACGTACTTAGTCCCTTTAGTCTAGCTAATAAAACCCTTTTAAACTTTGTCTGACTAGCAATTAGTCCAGCAAAGAACGCTCCTGTAACAGCACTTAATCTAACCATTTCAGCAGTTCCGGCCAATAATAAACATAATAGAAATGAATATAGACCAGCGCTTGCAGGACTAACTTCAAAAATTTTGAATAATAGCGTTACAATCTTATAGCAAAGCCATAAGAATAAGAAAAATACAATTTGCAAAATAATTAGAAACAACGCATCTGAATTTCCATGTCCTCTTCCCACTCCCAAAACAGGAATAGAAACACTTAATAGAACAATTGAAATAATATCATCGGCTACCGCAGCAGCTAAAATAGTAATTCCAGCTGATGATGTTAGCTCATGCATTTCTTCTAATACAGCAACTGAAATCGAAACAGATGTTGCTGCAAAAACAATTCCGATAAATGCACTTTCAATAATAGAAAGTTGAAAATATCTACACATTAGATAAATGGATCCGACTGGAAATACTACTCCAAAAAGAGCAACAATGACTCCCCGACCAAAATACTTTTTCAATCTATCAATGTCGCAAGTTAAACCGGCACCAAACATCAATAATGCAGCCCCCAATGATGCTAATGCAATTACAATATCTTGACGGTGAATCACTCCTAAGACAGATGGTCCTAGGACTACTCCTCCCATGATTTGTCCGACAACATCCGGAATATGTATCTTAGAAGCCAGCATTCCAAAAAATTTCGCAAAAACAATCATTAAAAACAATGCGATTAAATAATTCAAATAAATCATTCTCCCCGAATAAAAACAATTCTATTTATTTTGAAACAATATGGTAGTACTATTTATAAATAACTTAGTTATAACTTATTACTTTAGAGAAAGGGAGTCAATGTTATCGACGCACCTCACCCCGCCCGCTTCGGTGAAAAAATATCAACGGCATTCTTCTTAACCTCAATCGGTGGTTGCCTTGATGCCTACACTTACATCGAACATGGTGGAATATTTGCAAGTACCCAAACCGGGAATTTAATTTTGTCCGCATTAGCGTTGACACAATTCAATTATGGTCACTTCTTAGAAAGAATTTTACCGGTGATTGCATTTTCAATCGGAATTCTATTAGCTAATTGGATTCACCATAATCTAGATAAACATAAACTAAACTACTGGAAGGTCTATATTTTAGCCATTGAAATTGCAGTCTGTACAATCGTGGGATTTTTGAAATACAATGTTCCACAATTAATGATCACGACTTCAATGTCTTTAACAACGGCCCTTCAACTTTCAACATTTAATACAATGTCTGGATTGGGATACTCCAACATGTTTAGTACTGGAAACCTTCAAAAAACAATGAATAATCTATTCTTGTATTTGGAGACTAAAAAACACGAATTCAAAACCAAGTTACTTTACTACGGTGGTCTGGTTTTAAGTTTTCTATGCGGAGCTTTTGAGGCCAGCATCTTATCACTTTTCTTCCATACTAAGACCATCTGGGTTGTCGGATTGGAATTAATCGTCATTCTTGTATTCCAAATTCGATGCATCCTAATCTATCGACACGAAAATCAACTATAAAAAAGACCCTATAGGGTCTTTTTTTGTGTTTTTTATTCGGATTTCACTTATTAAACGTTAGTATATCAATACTTTGGGCACGATATGTAAGTATTCAATTTGAACATTTTTAGACAAAATTCCAAAAATGTTCGACGAAAAAAGACGAAATCACTCATCACTACGTATTATGAGAAAATTAAATTATTATAATCATTCAGTACGCACTATTCAAATTGACATTCAAGAATGTTTTTATACTATATATGCGTGTTAACATTATTTCAGACACAAGTTATAGTGTATATTTTAAGGATAGGACTGATATAATGTTTGATAAAACTTTTGCCCATTTAAACGTTATAAAGAATTCTGGTGACAAGACCAAATTCTATAAATACAAGATTGATTTTGTGCTAAATCAACTGGGTATTAGTAAGGAAGATAACAAGCGTTTCTTTGAACGTTTGAACCTATTTACTAAGGATCAAGAAGAAATTACCTCAAGTCATATTCATGACTTCATCATTCAATTTCTAGAAGAAAATGATTTCTTAGATGCTAAAGAGCAATACTTAAAATATGAACAAAAAGACATTGAAAAATTCAAGAAAGCAACCGATGTAAAGGCTCGAATCGACCAACTATTCAACCGTTACGATCGTGTTGTTCACGAAAATGCCAACAAAGATAGTAACGTCTTTAACACCCAAAGAGACCTAGAAGCAGGGGCTGCCAGCAAGGCCATTGGTCTTCAAATGCTACCTCCACTAGTTGCCAAAGCGCACCTTAGAGGTGACATTCACTGGCACGATTTAGACTACTCACCAGCAACTCCTGAAACCAACTGTTGCTTAGTTGATTTTGCAGAAATGTTGAATAACGGTTTTAAGATTGGTAACGCCGAAGTTAAATCACCTCGCTCAATCCAAACTGCGACCGCTCAAGTTTCTCAAATCATCGCCAACGTAGCATCCCTACAATACGGTGGTCTGTCATTCGATCGTGCTGATGAAGTACTAGCTCCATTTGCCGAGATCAACTACGAAAAGCACTTAAAGACTGCTTCAGAATGGGTCGAAGAAGACAAGCGCGAAGAATACGCTAAGGACCGTACTAAGAAGGACATCTTCGACGCTATGCAATCACTAGAATACGAAATTAACACTCTATACTCATCACAAGGTCAAACACCTTTCACTACTGTTAGTTTCGGTCTAGGTACCAGCTGGATTGAAAAGGAAATTCAAAAAGATATCCTAAGAATTCGTATTAAAGGACTTGGTAAGGAACGTCGTACTGCCATCTTCCCTAAGCTAATCTATGTATTGAAGAAAGGCTTAAATTTAAACCCTAACGATGAAAATTACGACGTGAAAGAACTAGCCATCGAATGTGCTACAAAGCGTATGTATCCTGATATTTTGATGTACGACAAACTTTGTGAAATCACTGGTGACTTCAAGGCACCTATGGGTTGTCGATCATTTCTACCTAAGTGGACTGACGAAAATGGTAAAGCCGTAAACGCTGGTCGTATGAACTTAGGTGTTGTTACCGTTAACCTTCCTCGTATCGCACTATTGTCCAAGGGTGACATGGACTTATTTTGGCACATCTTTGAAGAAAAGCTAGGTATCGTTCACCAAGCCATGGCATACCGTATCGAAAGAACTAAGGAAGCCAAACCAGATAACGCCCCACTACTATACAAGTACGGTGCATTTGGCAAACGTCTAAAATCAACTGATAGTGTTGATGAACTATTCAGAAACGAACGTGCCACAGTATCACTTGGTTACATCGGACTATACGAAGTCGGTACTGCCTTCTTCGGTCCAGATTGGGAATCAAACAAAGAAGCTCATGACTTCACTGTCAGCATCGTTGCTGAACTAAACCGTCTATGCCGTGTATGGAGTAAGGAAAGTGGATATCACTACAGTCTATACTCCACTCCAGCCGAATCATTAACCGATACATTCGCTCAAGACGATATCGAAAAATTCGGTAAGGTTAAAGACATCACAGATAAGGAATACTACACTAACAGTTTCCACTACGATGTTAGAAAACGTCCTAACCCATTTGAAAAACTAACATTTGAAGAAGCTTATCCTCACTATGCCTCAGCAGGATTCATTCATTACTGTGAATACCCTAACCTAAAGCAAAACCCTAAGGCACTAGAAGCTGTTTGGGACTGGGCATACGATCACGTTGGATACCTAGGTACCAACACTTCAATCGATAAGTGCTTCAAGTGTGGTTTCAAGGGTGAATTTGAAGCTACCGCCCGTGGTTTCAAGTGTCCTCAATGTGGTAACCATGATCCTAAGTACTGTGACGTTGTTAAGAGAACTTGTGGTTACTTAGGTAACCCTCAAGCACGTCCAATGGTTCACGGTCGTCACGTTGAAATTTCATCACGTCAAAAGAATATGTCGAAAGGAATGGTAGAAAGTGTCGCACATGAAGAGACAGCCAAACAATCCAAAGCCTAAGGAATGGCTTGCAAAAGACTTAAGCCAACAATATATTGCTGACTATAAGCCATTTAACTTCGTTGATGGTGAGGGAATCCGTTGCAGTATCTATGTTTCTGGTTGCAAGTTCTTATGCCCCGGCTGTTACAATGTCGCCTCACAAAACTTCCATTACGGACAACCTTACTCACAAGATTTAGAAGACCAAATCATCGAAGATATGAAAAAAGATTACGTTCAAGGTCTTACCCTCTTGGGTGGAGAACCATTCTTGAATACTCAAGTTTGTCTTCGTTTATGCAAACGAGTTAGAGAAGAATTCGGCCACACCAAGGACATCTGGTCATGGTCAGGTTACACATTCGATGAATTGCTAAAAGATTCATATGACAAATTAAAACTACTTTCAATGATCGACATCCTAGTTGATGGTCGTTTCATGGAAGACCAAAAAGATTTAACTCTTCAATTCCGCGGTAGTGCTAACCAAAGAATTATCAATGTGCCAAAGTCACTTGAAGAAAACAAGGTCGTACTTTGGGACAAGTTAGTTCACTAGGAGGATTATTGTGTTAAAAATTGAAAATCTACACGTTAAAATCAATGAAACCGATGAAGAAGTCATCAAGGGTCTAAACTTAACCATCCCCGACGGCGAAGTCCATGTCATCATGGGCCCCAACGGAACCGGTAAGTCCACCCTTTCTCAAACCATCATGGGTTCTCCCAAGTATTCAATTACTGAAGGAACCATCTCATTTGATGGCAAGGAATTGAACGACATGGCAACTGATGAACGTGCCCGTTTGGGTCTCTTTATTGGTATGCAATACCCTACTGAAATCAGCGGGATTAAAAATGTCGACTTCATTCATGCCGCAATGAATGCGGTGGCTGATAAACCAGTATCAGTTTTAGACTTCATGAAACGCCTAGACTACGTCATGGACTTCTTGGATATCGACGAATCATACACCGACAGATATCTTAACGAAGGTTTCTCCGGTGGTGAAAAGAAGCGAAATGAAATCCTGCAAATGATGATGATTCAACCCAATCTAGCCATCCTAGATGAAATCGATTCTGGGCTGGATATCGACGCCCTAAAAGTCGTTTCAAAGGGAATCAATCACATGCGAGATGATCACTTCTCTTCACTTATCATCACCCACTACAACCGCATCTTACGTTACGTTAAACCAGATGTCGTTCACGTTATGATGGGTGGTCGCGTCGTTACCAGCGGTGACTATCACCTAGCTGAACAACTAGAACAAAACGGTTACGCCCAATTGCGTGATCAATTAGGAATCGACGTAAAGCTGGTGGATGAATAATGAGTATGTCAGTTCAAGAATTTGCCCAATCACATAAAGAACCACAATGGTTAACCGTTAAACGCATTGTCGCAAATGACATGAGAAAGACGATGAAGGTCCCCGCATCCCTTCGCAAGTTTCACTTTGAATCCCCAGAACTTATTTCCCGTTCAATAGATACGCAAAACTTAGCGCCTAAAAACTTACAGGTTTTAGGCATTATCATGATGGACTTGTTCGCCGCTGCAAATGAGTTTCCAGAACTAATCCAAGAAAACTTGATGGAAAAAGCAATTTATTGGCGTGATAACGCATTAAATGCGAACCATCTTGCGTATCTACAAAGTGGTGGGTTTGTTTTCATCCCTAAGGATGTCTGCGTTGATGAATCAATCGACATCTCCGACTTAGTCGATCACAACATGCAGGAAAAACACCTCCTAATTATCGCTGCTTCAGGAAGTGAAGTTTCATTCACCTACAAGGATTCAAAACAACACCCTAAAAACGACCGCCTAATGATTGAAGTATTACTGGGCGATCACGCCAACGTCTCCTTCTATGACGCTGCAATGACTAATAGCGAAAAAACTCACCGCGTTTTAAATGCTTACTTAGCACAAAACGCCAACTTAAAGACTTACGTCGGTCTATTTAATCATGGTGACAGTCGCTACTACAGCAAAATTGACCTCGATGGTATGGGCAGTTCCGCTAGAATTAACCTAGTGAGTCTATCCGATCAAAACCAAAATCAAGTAGTTCAAACCAAAATTATCAATAAAAGTCCCAATACGAGTGGCTTGATATCACAACGTGGTATCGTCGCCGATAAATCCAAGACTGTCTACGATACTACCGGTCAAATTAAGCTGGAAGCTAGCGATTCTGATTCAGATCAGATCAGTCGACTATTAACTTTAAGTCCCGAAAGTAAGGGGAAAATTGACCCAATTCTTTTGATCGACAATCACGATGTGGTTGCCGGTCACGCTGCGAGTGTTGGTAAAGTTAACCCCGAACAGCTATACTATTTAAAAACAAGAGGAATTGACGCTAATACCGCCCGTTTCCTATTAACCCGCGGATTCTTGACACCTTTAATTGAAAAATTCCCCGATAAATCAATTCAAGAACACCTATTAAATAACTTAGAGGAGCGTATTCATGGATAGTCTAAACATTCGTCATCACTTTCCCATCTTCAAAGAGCATTCAGATATGATTTATTTTGACAACGCTGCAACGACTCAAAAGCCAAAGTACGTCATTGACGCAATCAGCAACTTTTACACTCATCATAATTTCAACGTGCACCGAAGCGTGTACACTGATGCTGGAAAAACGACAGAAATGTTTGAACAATCCAGAAAAAATATCGCTTCATTCATCAATGCCAGTAGCGCAAAAGAAATCGTCTTTTCTGCTGGTACCACCGATAGCATCAACTTAATCGCTAACGGATATTATGCAAAGCACATAAAAGATGGTGACGAGATTGTGGTTTCAATCGCAGAACACCACAGTAACCTCCTTCCATGGCAAAAGATTGCGAAAAATAACGGCGCAACTTTGAAATTCATTCCGCTAAATGAAGATGCCAACCTCGACTTAAATGCCGCTAAACAAATCATTTCCGACAAAACCAAATTAGTGGCAGTCACCGCCGTTTCCAATGTCTTAGGAAACATCAATCCCATTAATCAACTAACCACATTGGCTCATGAACACGGCGCTGACATCCTAGTCGACGGTGCGCAATCTGCTCCCGAATTACCAATCGATGTGCAAAAAACACCAATTGACTGGTTAGCCTTTTCCGGACACAAGATGATGGCACCAACCGGCATCGGTGTTTTATACGGTAAACAAGATTTACTAGAAAACATGGATAGTCCCCGTGTCGGCGGCGAGATGATTGAATCAGTCTCAACTACCGACTACAAGGTCAAAGATATTCCATACCGTCTAGAAGCCGGCACTCCCAACATTGAGGGTGTCATCGGTCTAGACGCCGCAATTTCTTATCTAAAAGAACTTAAAATGACTAACGTGCAGGCACAATGTGAAAAACTAGGCCAATACCTATACGACCAACTTAACGCTTTAGACGGCGTTTCAGTATATGGACCAACTAAACGTCAAACTGGAATCGTCTCTTTTAACGTCAACAATATTCACCCACACGACGCTGCAACCTTCCTTGACTCTAAGAATATCGACGTCAGAGCTGGTCAACACTGTGCCGAGCCACTAACCCACAAACTGGGGGTCAACGCGACTTTACGAGCTAGTCTCTACATTTACAACACGATTGAAGAATGCAACAGACTAGTCGACTGTGTTAACGAAATGAAGGAATTTTTCAATGGATCTAAGTAACATTTATCAACGCATCATCATGCAAAAAGCTAGTGAGTGTCCCAACAACAATCAATTCGATTCAGACGTCCATCTAACTAATCCCACCTGTGGTGATGACATTTCGATGGCCTCAGATGAAAAGAAACCCAATGTAGAAAAACTACAAGTGGCATGCGATGGCTGCATTATCTGTAAGGGTGCCACTCAGATGATGCTAGAAGCAATTCAAGATAAATCCGCTGATCAAATCAATGAACTCGTTTTAAACATGTCCAAAATGATGACACACGAAGATTATGACGAAGAATTGTTGGGTGATTTAGTCGCCTTTCAATCCGTCGTGCACTTACCAATCCGCATTAAATGTGCCATGCTTCCCTTCAAAGCAATTTATCAATTAATTAACGGAGATGATATCAATCGATAAATCAATCCAACACTTAAATGATGATTATCAATACGGTTTTAAAGACGACGTCAAACCCGTCTTTTCAACTGGTGATGGCCTAACTGAAGATATCGTCCGCGAAATCTCAGCACAAAAACATGAACCCAAATGGATGTTAGACATTCGTTTGAATGCTTTTAAAATCTTCCAAAAACTACCCACGCCTGACTTTGGTCCCGACCTATCTGATCTCGACTTAAGCAAAATCAGATACTTCCAAAGAGCGACCGATTCAGTATCACGTAGTTGGGACGATGTTCCAGAAGATATTAAGAACACCTTTGAAAAAATTGGGGTTCCTGAAGCAGAACGTAAATATCTAGCGGGTGCCGAAGCTCAGTACGAATCAGAAGCTGTTTACGCCAACATAAAAAAAGAATTCGCTGATATGGGAATCATCTTTTCCGATACCGATACAGCATTAAAAGAACACCCTGATTTAGTGAAGGAATACTTCGGTAAACTAGTAACACCTCAAATGAACAAATTCGCTGCACTAAACACAGCGGTTTGGTCCGGTGGTGTCTTCTTGTACGTACCAAAGGGTGTCCATGCCAAGATTCCAATCCAGGCATTCTTTAGAATCAATGCTGGTAGAACCGGTCAATTCGAAAGAACTTTAATCATCGTTGATGAAGACGCCAGCGTGAACTACGTCGAAGGTTGTACCGCCCCTAACTATTCTGAAGATAGTTTGCATGCAGCCGACGTCGAAGTCTTCGTGAAGAAGAACGCCTTTTGTCGTTACACCACCATTCAAAATTGGTCCGATAATGTTTACAGTCTTGAAACCAAGCGTGCTTCCGCCGATGAAAATGCCACAATGGAATGGGTCGACGGAAACCTAGGATCCAAGGTCACAATGAAGTACCCAAGTATCGATTTAAATGGTCCATACGCCAACGGAACAATGCTATCAATCGCATTTGCCAGCGGTGATATTTACCAAGATACCGGCTGCATCATGAGACACCATGCTCCTCACACTTCATCCAACGTGGTATCAAAATCAATCTGTAAAGACGGTGGAACTTGTAACTACCGTGGAACAATCCGCATGATTGAAGATGCTCACTACTCCAAATCTCATATCGAATGTGACACGATCATCATGGATGATGACTCGATGAGTGACACCATACCACACAACGACATTTACAATGGTGATTCCGAAGTCGAACATGAAGCCAAGGTGTCAAAGATTTCAGAAACCGATTTATACTACCTAATGAGCCGTGGCTTGTCAGAAGATCAGGCTACTAAGATGATTATCATGGGATTCATTGAACCCTTCTCAAACCAACTTCCAATGGAATATGCAATGGAATTAAATAAATTAATTGATTACCAAATGGAAGATTCCGTTGGTTAAAACTAACGCCCCTAGAGCTTTTCTAGGGGCGTTTTTGTTTCATGTGAAACAAATTTATATATTTAATTTGACTAATTAAAGATTTAGTTTATACTTAATGTAACATTTTATAACATATAACTATTTAGGAGATGTTTTTATGCGTATCGAAAAAGATTGTGTTGGTAAACTAGAAGTTCCTGATGATGCTTTGTATGGCATCCATTCCCTTAGAGCAGCGGGGAATTTCCCGATTACAGAAGAGAAAGTTGACCCACTTTTAATTGAAAGTTACATTCAGATCAAAAAAGCATCAATCACCGCAAATTACGGCGCTAAAGCGACTGATGTTATAAAATATAACACGGTTGTAGATGCTTGTGACTACTTACTTGAGCACCCATCACCAGAGAGTTTTATCACTCCAGCCATCCAAGGTGGGGCCGGAACTTCCACAAATATGAACGTAAATGAAGTAATTGCCAACGTCGCAATGAAATTACACCCTGATGTCTTCATTCATCCAAACGATGATGTCAACCAGGCACAATCTACTAACGATACCTATCCAACCGCCGGTAAACTAGCAATGATTAAACGTTTACCAAAGTTAACCGGCGAAATTAATCGATTAATCGAAATCCTAGATGAACTATCAAAGAAATTTCAGTTCACCATTAAACTAGGTCGAACCCAACTTCAGGATGCCGTTCCTACTACCTACGGAAAGACATTCCATGCTTACGCTTCATTATTCCGTCGTGATTTAAAACGAATCAACAGCGCTGAAAACGAACTAAAAACCGTCAGCATGGGTGGAACTGCCATCGGTACTGGAACCAACACCACTAAGTACTACCGTGATCACATCGTAGAAGAAATCAACAAGATTACCGGTTTCGACCTAAAACAGGATGAAGATTTAATCGACGCCGTTCAAAACACCGATCACTTCGTCGCATTCTCCTCTAGTTTAAAAACATTGGCCGTTGACTTATCAAAGTTCAGTAACGACTTACGTCTACTTGGTAGCGGCCCACAATCTGGTTTAAATGAATTAATCCTACCAAAACGCCAAGCTGGTTCATCCATCATGCCTAACAAGGTTAACCCCGTTATCCCAGAAGTTGTGAACCAAGTTGCTTTTGAAGTTATCGGTTTTGACGCCACAGTCACTGCCGCTTCAGAAGCCGGTCAATTGGAACTAAACGCCTTTGAACCAATCATGTTCAAGAGCATCCTAACCGCCGAAGTTCACTTGGCGCGCGCAATCGAAACATTGGTTGATCACTGTCTAGACGGTATCGACGTCAATGTAAAACAATGTCTAGATGACGTTAGAAAATCTGCTGTAACCGCCACAGTCCTATCTCCTATCTTGGGTTACAACAAGACCACCGAGCTTATCAAGACAGCCACCAAGGAAAACAAGACTGTTCCAAGTCTATTAATCCAAAACCATATTCTATCTCCTGAAAAAGTTAAACAACTATTCTCACCAGAATATCTAGTTAACGGTGAAAGCTAATAAAAAAGAGCTTGAACTGAACCCCTTGAGTTGGAGAAATCTAACCTAAGGGGTTCTTTTATGTTTTCTAAAGAATTAAAATTAGCTGCCATTAAAGATTATTATAATGGTTTAGGATTTACAAAAATTATTAATAAG